>CAMZAI010000001.1 GCA_947304065.1 uncultured Clostridia bacterium
CGGTATCTAGTCACTTATTATTTTTCATTGTCCCCTTGACGGGTAGCACACCACCAATCTTTCCCGGGAGTCTTTTTTTGTGCGATAAGCGAATGCCCTCGGCAGCAAGCTCGCTTGCTGGACGAGGGCTGAGTGAACGGTCATTGAGCGGACTTCGTACGCGAGATCGTCGAGGAATACTACAGGAATCGTACGAGAAAACATCAAATCAGGATTTAATAAAACAGAAATCTTATCAAATTTTCGTCTACAGGTGTGGATTATGTGGATAAATCTGTGGATATATGGGCTTCCACCGAGGTAGAAGCCACATACCCGTACTACGGGTGTGGATAAGATCCGGGATAAAAAAACGGCTGCCAAAGGTGACAGCCGGGAAGTGGAAATTTGATCAAAAATGGTCAGGAAAGGGATGAAAATTGCGATTAAATCAGGATTTAATAAGCAGCAAAAGCATTGTATTTAGGGCTTTTGCTGCTCGAGCGCTTTCTTTTCCTGTCGGTTTTTGATGATGTGTCTGATTATCAGTCCGCCCGAAGTCAGTATTACGACCGAGGCTTCGATGCAGAACGAGATGATGAACTGCGGTGATTTCGGATCGCGTATCTTGTCTCCCATCAAGGGAAACGTGACCGATGAAACGGAGAAGCCGAGTACAGACGCCACCAGATAGGCTCCGAACTTGCTGCCCGAAGCGCCCATGTAAAAGGCAAGCAGGTCGGACGGCATCGCGCCGGTGAGTCTGAAGAGCAGCGTCAGCAGAAAGTCGTTTTGCTTGCGTCTTTCATGAAGATGGGCAGCTCTGGGATATTTCTCAAAAATGTAATTTACCATGTCGGACCCTAAAAAGCGTCCGATAAAGAACGGGATGGTGACCATTACGACCGTTCCGATCAGATTGACCGGGATCGCTATGCGGAGCGGGAATATGATTCCGCTTGCCGCAAATATGATACCGAAATATATGAATACGCTCACGCTCTTTAAGGCAAAGAAGATCATCATGACCAGCGCGGCCAGAAGAGTATGCTCCGGGGTGATCTTCACTATCCCGTCTACGGTGAATTTATCGCGGTTAATTAAACACAATATGATGATCGCGCACCAGATCACTGCCACGATAATACGTATGATCCGCAGCGTGCGCTTGGTTTTCGTTTCCAGTTTAAAATACCTCCCATACGCTATTCCAAACATTAATTATAGCATATGGGAGGTTAGTAAGCAATTAAACTGTTATTTTATAAGAGATATATGAAGATCAGATCTCGGCACGCTGCATGGCTTCCTCGTAATCCCCGGTTCCCTTGAATACTTCGTTGGAGTATGGATTCTTGCCGAGCTTGACCGCATTGCGGATGATCACGGAGATGCACAGCACATTGGCCGCGAGAGCGAGCATTGCAACAAAGCCCTGCATTCTCGGATCTGCGGTAATGCCCATGGACTGAATGATCTGACCGGCCTTGACAGTCTTGCCGTCGCCCGCATTGTAAAGTGCGATAGCTTTTTCGTAAAGATCCATGGTCGTTACACCGGCAGCTGTTGCTCCGCCGTAAACCGAAGGAAGAACCGCGGCAAAGATGCCCTTAAGCTGGAAGAGCGGAACGACCTGAGCCCACATGCACCAGATGGCGAGGGTATTCGCACGGTTCTGTATCCATGCGCCCTTGTTCCAGAGGGCGTTCGCGAAGGTAGGCGCAAGAAGCAGCGCTACGCCGCAGTACCATGTATGTGTGGGAAGGTTGAGGTATGTGTATTCAAAGTTCCAGATATCGTAGGCGATGATGAACCAGATGGTCATATCGGGCCAGAGCATATCCGATTTGTTCTTGTCTTTGGAAGTATAAAGGTGAACGCAGCCGGTCATGCAGAAGATGTTGATCATACCTGCAAGAGCGTTGACAACGTTCCACCAGCCTCCGTAAAGGAAAACGCCTTCGTTTGAAGCCCACCATGCACCTGCGAGGTCACCGCTGATCTTATATGCAGCAAGAGCGGATTCCATATCGGATACATTGGCGATCATGATGTTGGCCGCGACAATGGCCCACGGGAACCATGCGAACCACTTTTCCTTGCCGATGCCCCACTTGTATTTGATCATCATAAAGCCTACGCAGCCGATGTCCGCAGCGTAAAGCTTGAAGTAGTGGAACCATCCGTCCATGTAGGCAACCGTGGGGTTATCGTGACCACCGAACAGGCCGGCATGAGCCAGGATGAAATAGACGGTAAGGATACTGGGGATCACAACGAAAATGATCAGTCCGCCGAGCTTTGTACGGCGCCCGAGTTCGTTCATTACGATGAGTCCGGCAAATACGAGGAACCATCCGAGTATCTGCCACAGATTGGTGATCTGGAATATCATAAAACGCCTCCTTTATTAAATTGTAGGCAAAGAAACTCTTTCCTTGCCTTTCGGTTTCTATTATAATGTGCGGGTGCCCGAAAGACAATAAAAAGTTTATAGATTTTTTATAATTTGATTGCCCGGCAAAGGCATAGAATGTATAATGAAGCGCATGGGAAAAGATCGGAGGATCAGCGATGGGAAAGCTCTATTTTGTAAGGCACGGAGAATCTGAATGGAACGTTCAGAAGAAAATATGCGGACAGACGGATGTACCGCTCACGGACAAGGGCCGCGAGCAGGCGCGCATGTCCGGCGCAAAGATAATCGAAAGAGGTATAAAGGCAGATGAGATCTGGTGCTCGCCGCTTCAGCGCGCAAGGGAGACCGCGGAGATCATCGCGGGTATCACAGGACTTCCGGTCCGTGTGGAGCCGAGGCTTATCGAGCAGAACTTCGGGAGCTACGAGGGAAAGCGCTTTGATACTCAGGATTTCTTTGAGTCGAAGCAGCGTTTTGCGGACGATTACGGCGGAGGAGAGTCCATGCTCCGCGTGGCGCAGAGGATATACAATGTGATCGACGATGTGAAGGCTTCGGGAAAGACGATCATACTTGCCGCGCACAACGGTATCGTAAGATCCGTACAGTCGTATTTCTACAGCGAGACCAATGAGGAATACGCCGGTTTCGGTATCCCGAACTGTGAAGTTGTCGAGTATTCATGGGAAGATTGAGGCGCGTCGATTTATACTTGATTTTTAAAAACATTATGATATAATCAGACACGTTGACGGGCTTTTAGCTCAGCTGGGAGAGCGCCAGGTTCGCAATCTGGAGGTCAGGGGTTCGATCCCCCTAAGGTCCACGCATAATTAAAAGAGACGGAATGTTCCGTCTCTTTTTGTTTACTTGTATTGGAATACAGAATTGGGGTATAATTCCAGTAATGAGGAGGTTTTACGTTATGGGGGATAATTACGCGTATATCGCGAAGACGAGCGGCCTGAAGGGAAAAGACTATGTGGGGTACGCCCTGGTGGATGCGGCGGGATGCCTGGTGTTCAGCCTGGTTACGTCCATTCTGCAGAAGTATTACACGGATGTTTTTAACTTAAGTCCGCTGTTTATCATGTTTATGTTCATCGGAGCCAGAGTCTGGGACGCGGTCAACGATCCTATCATGGGAAGGATCTGCGACACTGTCAGGGCCGGGAGATACGGCCGTTACAGACAGTGGTTCCTGTATATCGCATTTCCGCTGGCGATATCGACGATGCTGATGTTCGTCAAGTGGCCGGGACTGGGCGGAGATGTGAATTATACCGCGACCTGCGTTTATGCGACGGTCACTTATATCCTGTTCGGCATGCTCTACACCGTGCTTCAGATCCCTTACGGATCGCTGGCGTCGGTGGTTACGACGGATGTACATGAGAGGAGCAAGCTCTCGGTATTCCGCTCGATAGGCGCCGCGGTGGGCAGTATTCCGGTATTTGTTCTGATCTCCTTTGCCTACGCCAAGAGGACAGACGCCGCAGGCAATTATGTTTACGGCGAGAACGGGCAGATCATTACCGACATGCAGTACAAGCCCGTGATCATCGGAGTCGTCGTAATGGCGATATGCTCGGCGCTCCTGCTCCTGCTTGCGTTTACGATGAACAAAGAGCGCGTTGTGACAAAGCCGAAGAAGGCCGTGAAAGGCGCTGCGAAGGCTGCTGTCAAAGCATTGTTCACGAACAGGGCGTTCATCGCGATCAGCCTTGCCGCAATGCTCCTGCTCGCAGGTCAGATGTTCACACAGAGCTTTTATCTGTATCTGTTCAACGATTATTTCAATGCGAACTGGATGAATCTGGCTTCGCAGGCATGCACATATTCGCCGATGATCGTGCTGATGTTCTTCATGCCGAAGCTCGCCAGGACGATCGGCAAAAAAGAGGTCTGCGCGGTGGGTACCGCGATAGCGGCCGCTGCCAATCTCGTGCTGTTCTTCTTAAGAGGCATGGCTCCCGCGGATCTGATGTGGATATTCCTGGCGCTCTGCCTGGTGAGCGGCTGCGGTCTTACGACCCTTGTGCTGCAGCTCTGGGCCATGGCGACCGACGTTATCGATGATATCGAGGTCAGGACCGGAAGCAAAGACGTGGGAACAGCATACTCGGTATTCAATTTCTTCCGCAAGCTCGGTCAGGTTGTCGCTGCGATCTGCGTCAACGGCGCGCTGCTCGGAATGAATTACAAATATGAAAAGGGAGCGGTACAGACTCTGGACAATCTGAAGAAGATGTACGACCTCGCGACACTGATCCCCGCGGTCATGTTCGCACTGATGTCGCTCATACTGTTTGTATTCTATCCGCTCTCAAGAGATAAGGTCGCAGAGCTTCAAAACGGCAAAGAAGAACTGCTCAAAAAAGAGCTTGAACATTGATCAAAAGTCTGCAAAGCCGCATAGACAGGGCGTTTTCGGCACAGCAGAGGAAAGGGGCAAAATATGCTGTACAGGAAGGACAAAAAAGGCAATCTTATATCGCAGCTGGGCTACGGCTGCATGAGATTTACGAAAAACGGCGGCAAGATAGATTATGAAAAGGCCGAAAAGGAGATACTGCGCGGCATAGAGCTCGGTATCAACTATTTCGATACCGCTTACATTTACCCCGGCAGTGAGGAATGTCTGGGCCGGATACTGGCCGAGAACAACTGCCGCGACAAGGTCTGTATCGCGACAAAACTGCCCCAGTATATCATGAGGTCGGCAAAGGCGATCGACAAAACCTTTGCGGAGGAGCTGGCGAGGCTCAGAACAGACTACATCGATTATTATCTGATGCACATGTTCACCGACTATATGGAGTGGGAGAACCTGAAAAAGCTGGGCATCGAGGAGTGGATCGACGCGCGTAAGGCAGACGGGAGCGTTCGCAATATCGGTTTCTCGTTCCACGGCGATACCGATACGTTCTTAAAGCTGCTGAATGCCTATGACTGGGATTTCTGCCAGATACAGTACAACTATTTCGATGAGTTCAGCCAGGCGGGACGCGCGGGGCTTGAGGCGGCGCAGAAAAAGGGCGTGCCCGTGATTATCATGGAGCCTCTGCGCGGCGGAAAACTCGCCACACTGCCCGATAAGGCGATGGAAGAACTGAAAGCTTCGGGAACAGGTTTTACGCCCGCCGAGCTCGGATTCAGGTGGTTATGGGACCAGGAGGGCGTTACCTGCGTGCTCTCGGGTATGAATTCGATCGAAATGCTCGAGGAAAATGTAAGAGTCGCTTCCGATGCCGCGGCAGGCAGTTTTACGGATAAGGAATACGGCCTAACCGACCGTATCAGGAACATCATCAAGGAGCGCGAAAAGGTCGGCTGCACAGGCTGCAGATACTGCATGCCCTGTCCTAAGGGAGTTGATATCCCGGGCAATTTCCACTACTATAATCTCATGTATCTGGAGAAAAAGGGACGCGCGCGGTTCGAGTTTTTCCGGAATGTCGGCATGCGAAAGGATCCCGCGTTCGCGTCGCAGTGCGTAGGCTGCGGTAAATGCGAGTCGCACTGTCCCCAGCATCTGCCCATCAGGGAGAAGCTCAAAGAGGCCGATAAGGCGCTCAGACCCTTACCTTACAGGGTGGGACTCTCGGCGGCGAGAGCGATCCTCGGCAGGAGATCCCGGAAGGACAAGGGAGAAAACGGCAAGGCATAACCTTTGAAAGTTATTGGAAGCAATAAGCCATACCCCTGAATCGCAGGGGCTAAAATAATGAGAACGAGCGGACGGATAGGCGTATCTGTTCGTACGCGGAAGGAGCGGAAAGTGAAAAAAGGTCTGATAATGGAAGGCGGCGCGATGCGCGGGGTATTTACCTGCGGGGTCATCGATGTCTTTATGGAAAACGGGATCGAATTCGACGGTGCCGCCGGTATCAGCGCGGGTGCCGCATTCGGCTGCAATTACAAATCGAAGCAGATAGGGCGCGGCATACGCTATAATAAAAAATACTGCAAGGACCCGAGATACTGCAGCGTTCGGTCGCTGCTCACCACGGGAAACCTGTACGGCGCGGAGTTCTGCTATAAGACACTGCCCGAGGAGCTCGACGTGTTCGATACCGAGACTTTTAAGGCTAACCCGATGGAGTTTTACGTGGGCGCGGTGGACGTAAATACCGGCGAGATGCGCTACCACAAGTGCGTGGACGGCGGCAAGCGCGATCTGCGATGGATCAGGGCGTCTGCGTCGATGCCGATGGTGTCCAAGCCCGTGCGTGTTGAAGGGCATAAGCTCTTGGACGGCGGCATCATTGATTCGGTGCCTTACAAATACATGGAGGATCTCGGCTATGACCGCAATGTGATCATCCTCACACAGCCGGCCGGCTATGTAAAGAAAAAGAGCGCGGCGCTGCCCTTAGCGCACCTGATGCTCCGCAAATACCCCGTGATGCGCGATGTGATGGACGTACGCCATATCCGCTACAACCAGCAGATACGCGAGATCAATGACCGCGAAAAAGCAGGCATCTCACTCGTTATCCGTCCTCCTTACGACCTCGGCATCAGCCGTACCGAAAGCAACCCGGACGAGCTCGAGCGCGTATATCAGATCGGGCGGCGCGTTGCCACCGAGCGACTGGAGGAAGTTAAGAAATTCTTAGATATTTAAACACTTGAACGCCGCTCAAAAACACCGTTCAAACCCTCTGACCGGCGAAAACAGTGCAAGAAGTGCAAAAAAGCAGTGCGGGCGAACAGCCCGCACTTTTGTTATCAGGTGGAGTATTTTATGATTGGAGAAAAACTAACTAAGCGGAGATCAGGCCTCTGTGAAGAGCGCGGTTGAATAGTAACGGTCTCCGCTGTCAGGCAGCAGCGCTACGATAACCTTGCCCTTGTTCTCGGGGCGCTTTGCGAGTGTGATCGCGCCGAACAGAGCAGCGCCCGAGGAAATACCTACCGAGATGCCCTCCTTCTTTGCGAGGAGCTTAGCGGTTTCGAACGCGTCCTGATTTGAAGCCCTGAATACTTCGTCGTAAACCTTGGTATTGAGTACGTCGGGAACGAAACCTGCGCCGATACCCTGGATCTTGTGGGCGCCGCTGCGGCCCTCGGAGAGAACGGGTGAATCATCGGGCTCCAATGCCACAACCTTTACATTGGGGTTCTGGGACTTGAGATATTCGCCGGTGCCTGTCACCGTTCCGCCGGTACCTACGCCTGCGATGAAAATATCTACCTTGCCGTCGGTGTCCTTCCAGATCTCGGGACCCGTGGTGGCTCTGTGAATCGCGGGATTGGCGGGGTTAACGAACTGGCCGGGGATAAAGCTGTTCGGGATCTCCTTCGCGAGTTCCTCTGCCTTTGCGATGGCGCCCTTCATGCCCTTTGCGCCCTCGGTAAGTACGAGCTCTGCGCCGTATGCCTTAAGAATGTTTCTTCTTTCAACGCTCATGGTCTCGGGCATGGTCAGGATGATCCTGTAGCCCTTGGCTGCCGCGATCGAAGCGAGTCCGATGCCCGTATTGCCGGATGTGGGCTCAATGATGACGGAGCCTTCCTTGAGCAGGCCCTTCTGCTCGGCATCCTCGATCATGGCCTTTGCGATACGGTCCTTAACGCTTCCCGCGGGATTAAAATACTCGAGCTTTACGAGCACGGTGGCTTCGAGCCCCAGCGCCTTCTCGATGTTTGTTACCTCAACCAGAGGGGTGTTTCCGATAAGTCCCAGTGTTCCTTTGTAAATGTTTGACATAGATATTTTCCTCCCATATATTTTTGAATCTATTGTATCACTAACTCAGACTGCCGCAAATCCTTTCTCGAGATCCGCGATGATATCGTCGATGTGCTCGGTGCCGATCGAAAGACGGATGGTGTTGCGGTTGATGCCCTGGTCCTTGAGCTCATCGTCGTTAAGCTGCGAATGTGTGGTCGATGCGGGATGGATAACCAGGCTCTTAACATCCGCTACATTTGCGAGCAGAGAGAAGATCTGCAGTGCGTCGATGAATCTCCATGCCTCGTCCTGGCCGCCCTTGATATCGAAGGTGAATATCGAAGCGCCTCCGTTCGGGAAATACTTCTCGTACAGAGCGTGATCGGGATGATCGGGCAGTGAAGGATGGTTTACCTTTTCTACCTTGGGATGGTTCTTCAGGAATTCAACGACTTTTTTGGTGTTCTCGGCATGGCGCTCGAGTCTTAAGGACAGTGTCTCCACGCCCTGCAGGAGCAGGAATGCGTTGAAGGGTGAAATGGTGGCGCCGGTGTCGCGGAGCAGGATCGCGCGGATGAATGTAACGAACGCTGCGGGGCCAACGACATCATAGAACGAAACGCCGTGATAGCTGGGATTGGGAGCCGCGATGTTCGGATATTTTCCGGAAGCCTTCCAGTTGAACTTGCCCGACTCAACGATGATGCCGCCGAGGGTGGTTCCGTGTCCGCCGATGAACTTGGTAGCGGAATGAACTACGATGTCAGCGCCGTGCTCGATGGGCCTGATCAGATAAGGAGTACCGAATGTATTGTCCACAACTACGGGCAGGCCGTACTTATGAGCGATAGCGGCGATCGCGTCGATGTCCGGGATATCGCTGTTGGGATTGCCGAGGGTCTCGAGATATACGGCTCTGGTGTCATCCTTGATCGCAGCCTCAACTTCCGCGAGATTGTGCGCGTCAACGAATGTGGTGGTGATGCCGTACTGGGGAAGTGTGTGCGCGAGCAGGTTGTAACTGCCGCCGTAGATGGTCTTCTGGGCTACGATGTGGCCGCCGTTGGCCGCAAGAGCCTCAATGGTGTATGTGATCGCAGCCGCGCCCGATGCCAGCGCGAGAGCGGCGCTGCCGCCTTCGAGAGCCGCGAGTCTCTTTTCGAGAACGTCCTGAGTGGAGTTGGTGAGTCTTCCGTAGATGTTTCCCGCGTCAGCGAGTCCGAAGCGGTCGGCTGCGTGCTTGCTGTTGTGGAATACATAGGAAGTGGTCTGGTAGATCGGAACCGCGCGTGCGTCCGTAGCGGGGTCTGCCTGTTCCTGTCCAACGTGTAACTGAAGGGTTTCAAATTTGTAGTTGCTCATAATCTTTATTCTCCTTTTATTTTGATTTATAATGTAGTCATCTCGCGAACTCTGTTCGCTCGATGTACGTTTGCTCGGCACTCAGCCGCACTTCGTGCGTCTGCCGTTCGTATCGGTGCAATCACAAGCCTGCGGCTCGTGATTGTACCGATATCGTCCGGCACTGCTCCGCAGGCTGAGTGCGCTCGCTTATCGCGCAAAAAGCCCGGGAGCTTATGCTTTACTCCCGGGCAAATGGCTTACAATATGCTGATGCAGTATTATTGTTTTTTATCGGGGCGTGTGGATGCACAGTCGGACGCCCCGGCCATTTCTGATGCCCGGGAGATGCGCATTCGACAACACATGACGATATTGGTTACGATTGCTGATCTGTTCATCACGACGCCTCCTTCTTTCAAATAAGTTAATCGTAATATAACACTACCCACCTACTATGTCAATAGGTGATTTTAAAAAATTTTCCCGGTTGAATTACCCTATTACCCTGAGGTATAATAGGTAAATAGGAGGCGTTGATATTATGATTTCTACGAGAGGAAGATATGCGATCAGAGTGATGATCGACCTGGCTGAAAACGACAACGGCAGTTATATCCCCTTAAAGGATATCGCTGCCAGACAGGGTATTTCCAAAAAATACCTTGAGATAATAGTTAAGGATATGGTGGCGGGCGGACTGCTCGTCGGAGCCAGCGGAAAGGGCGGCGGCTACAAGCTCTGCCGCAAGCCTGAGGAATATACGATAGGAGAGGTCATCGAGCTGATGGAAGGCACGATGGCGAGTGTGGCATGCCTCGAAGCCAATGCCGCGCCCTGCCCGAAGGCGTCCGAATGCCGCACGATCGCGCTCTGGGCCGAGTACTATAAGCTTACTCAGGATTTCTTTAACGGCAAGCACCTGAGCGATCTGGTCAGGAAATAAGGTAAACGGGAGATTCTTATGCACGGAACAACGGTAAAGGGGACTGTCAGATACACTTTGCTCAATGTCGCGTATTTCGCGGCTTTTTGTACCGTGCACGCGTATGCCGCGGTCTATCTTATCGCAAAGGGTTTCAGCAACACCGAGGTCGGCGTACTGCTGGCGGTCGCGAATATCGTATCGGCTGTCCTGCAGCCGGTCATAGCCGATGTCATTGACAGGCCGGGGTATCTGACGAACAGGCGGTTCATCATGATCTCCGTGCTCGTGATACTGGCGGGCTCGGCTGTACTGCTGTTCCTGCCCGGGAATAAAGCGGTCATCTTCTTTATATATGCGCTCATATATATGATACAGTTTGCATATCAGCCCGTGATGACGGCACTCTGCTTCGAGTATCAGAAGGCGGGATGCAGCATAATGTACGGTCTGGCACGCGGGCTCGGATCTGCCAGTTTTGCGGTTACATCGATGATCATCGGCGGTATCGTTGAGAGAAGCGGCGTATCGATATTGCTGTGGGTTAATATCGGTACGATGATCGTTTCCGCGGTGATCGTTTATATTTTCAAAAAGCCGGAGACGGCCGATAATGACACGGCAGGCACAGATACCGCAGCTGCCGCAGGAAAAGGCGAACGTGCCGGTGACGGTGAACCGGATAAAGATGGGGCTGCTCAGGCGAATAAAAAGACCTCCATCGCCTCGTTCGTGGGCGCGTATCCCGCGTTCATGCTGTTCCTTGTCGCAGCGGTCTGCTTTTTCTTTGCCCACAATATGATCAACGATTTCATGATCCGCATCATAAATGAGCTCGGCGGCAATGAAACGGAGCTGGGCTACGCGACATTTCTGCAGGCGATACTCGAACTGCCCGTTATGGCGCTGATCGCGCTCGTAATTAAGAGGATATCAGCCGAAAAGCTCCTGGTGTTCTCGGGATTTGCCTTCTTTGTTAAAATACTCATCCTGATCTTTGCGGGATCGATGCCGATGATGTATCTGAGCCAGTCGCTCCAGCTGTTCGCGTACGCGGTATTCATACCGGCGGGCGCGTATTACGTGAGCAAAACGATGGAGGAATCCGACCAGGTAAAGGGCCAGGCGTTTATCACCAGCGCGATAACGATAGGCGGAGTTTTCTCAAATCTGGTCAGCGGAGTGATACTTGACCGCTCCGGGATCAGGGCGATGCTGATCACGGGAACGGCGGTCTGCGCACTCGGAGTGCTGATCGCGTATATAGCGATGACAAAGCTCCCGCACTGTGCCGGAGCAAAAAAGGATATGAGACATGAACAATAAGAAATTCAATCTTATCAGCATATGGGTGATAACCGGTACGCTTGCGGTGCTTACCGGTCTTCTTCTCATATTCTTTATCGCGTTTTCCGGGTCTTTGAGCAGCCCGCACGATGATGTGACCTACGGGAAATACTATGTGCTGATCACGGACAATCCCGGTTCGTCGTTCTGGCAGTCGGTATATTCTTCGGCGCTGGAGGAGGCTAAGGAGAAGGATGCCTATGTCGAGATGATCGCTGAGAATCTTTCCGGCGACTATGCAATGACCGATCTCATGGAAATGGCCATCGCCGCGCGCGCGGACGGCATCATCGTGACCGCGGGAGAGGCAGACGGCATGACAGAGCTTATCGAAAAGGCTTATAAAGCCGGCATCCCGGTGATCACCCTGCTCAACGACAATACCAACTCAGAGCGCCTCAGCTTTGTCGGAGTGGGCAACTATAACCTCGGCAAGGAATACGGAAAGCTCATAATAGATATGGCCAATTTCAGGGAGTTTGCCGGAGAAACGATAGATGTGACGGTGCTGCTCGACGCGGGCTCCGAGGATTCGGGACAGAACGTGCTCGCGGCCGCGATCCAGGAGGCCATAGAAAAGGATATCCCCGACGCGGTGGGCAGGCACAAGCCGATAGCGATCAGCCTCGAGGCTGTTGACGCTTCAAATAATTTTTCCGTTGAGGAGTCGGTCAGAAAGCTCTTTGTCAGCGGAAAAGAGAACATACCCGATATAATCGTGTGCCTTAACGAGAACGATACGAACAGCGTATATCAGGCCGTTGTAGATTACAACGAGGTAGGCCGCGTAAACATCCTCGGATATTACGATTCCGACGCGATCTTAAAAGGCATCGAAAGAGACGTTATCCGGGCGACGCTTTCGATAGATACGGGGCAGCTCGGCAGATACTGCATCGACGCCCTGACGGAATATTACGAAACGGGCAATACCAGCCAGTATTTTACCGCGGACAGCTACGTTATAGATAAGACGAACGTCGGTGAATACAGGAAGGGGGAACAGCATGATCAATAAGATCAAGGGTCTCCCCTTAAGGATAAAGATGACCGGCATCTCGCTGGCCGTAAACATGCTGGTATTCATCATCAATATCGTTCTCCTGGTGGCCATGAACAGGATGTCGGACAGGATCGATACCGTATATAAGGCCAATCTGCAGCTGAACGAGATATCCGCGGCGATCAAGGACGTGCAGGACAGCATGACCGAGTATCTGGACACAAAGACCAGCGACTCGCTCGAGGATTATTACCGCAGCGCGCAGAGTTTCGCGGAGATGACCGAGGTGCTCGGCGATGAGATAACGGACAGCAGGCTCGGCAGGATGGAGCGTTCCGTGAAAAACATGTCGGCCGCGTATCTTGATGAGGTAGGCCAGACCGTAGACGCGAAACGAGGCAGGAACGTAGAAAAGTACAGGACCCGCTACGAGGAGGCCACGCGACTGTACGGCTATATCAACAACTACATATACAGCCTGAACAACGAGCGATTCATGGACAATACCGAGAGCTACAGGGAGATGCTCACGGCGTTCAGACGCTTCGAACTGTTCGGAAACCTGATCATGGGAGCGGTTATTTTCACGACCGCGCTGCTGATACTTAACCTTACGTCAAACCTTATGAGGCCTTTGAGGTCGCTCGCCGGCATGGCGGACGAGGTAGCGAAGGGAAACTTCGAGATCTCCACGGTGCCTGCGGAGTCGGACGATGAGATAGGCGTAGTGACCAGGGCTTTCAACAAAATGGTCGCCAGCGTTCAGGATTACATCGAGAAAATACGCCAGAGTGCGGAGAATGAGCGCATCCTTAAGGAAAAAGAGCTGATGATGGAGACACACCTGAAGGACGCGCAGCTCAAATACCTGCAGGCGCAGATCAACCCGCATTTCCTGTTCAATACGCTGAACGCGGGCGCGCAGCTGGCCATGATGGAGGGCGCGGACCGCACCTACGAGTATGTGCAGGTCATGTCCGAGTTCTTCAGATATAATGTCAAAAAAGGCAGCAGGACCGTAACGATCGGTGAGGAGCTCGAGCTCGTCGACAACTATATCTACATCCTGAACGTGCGCTTTTCCGGCGATATCCACTACGAAAAGGATATAGACGCCTCGCTGACGGATGTCGAGATGCCCAGCATGATCCTCCAGCCCATCGTCGAAAACTGCGTGAACCACGGTATACGCGAGATGCTCGGTGAAGGAAAGATAAAGATGAGCGTCTACGCGCTCGATGACACGGCCTGCATAAGGATAGAGGACAACGGAGCGGGCATGGATGAGGAGACCGTAGAACGCCTGAGGAACGGCCGTCCCGCATCGGATGAGAAAAAGGATTCGAACGGCATCGGAATGGATAATGTCTATGCCCGCCTGAAGCTTTTCGCGGGAACGGACGACTGCTTCTCGATAGAGAGCGACGGACCCGGCAAGGGCTCGAGGTTCACGATCTACCTCGATATAAAGGGTTCACGGTATCGTTGACGCACACAAAAGGACCGGCGGATAGCGGCCGGACAGGAGAAACGATGTACAAGATAATGCTTGCAGATGACGAAGGCATAGTCATCGATTCATTGAAGTTCATAATACAGAAAGAGTTCGGCGATGACTGTGAAGTGGAGTTCGCAAAGACCGGACGCAATGTCATAGAGCTCGCGGAGACCTTCCGGCCGGATATCGCGGTAATGGACATACAGATGCCGGGCATCAACGGCATAGACGCTATGCGTGAGATACGCAAGACCAACGACAAGGTCGTGTTCATAGTCATGTCCGCCTACGATAAGTTCGATTACGCGAAGGAAGCGATGAAGCTCGGCGCGATCGAATATATCACTAAGCCCATGGAGCGCGGCAGGATCGTATCTGCCCTCAAAAAGGCGATGGTCATGGTCACTGAGGAGAAGAACCGGCGCTCGAACGACCTGATGATCAGGGAAAAGCTCGAGACCGTCATCCCGATACTTGAAAACGGCCTGATCTACAATATCCTGTTCCATGAGTATTTCGACGAGGACATAGACAATTACAAGACCATGCTCGGTCTCCACGCGGAGAACGCCTATATGATGGTGCTGGTATCGGGTGACGCGAAAGAGGGCAACCATATGACCAACGCCCTCGGCTCGAGCGTTAAGCTGCAGCAGAACTACAGGGAGATACGTGAGTATATCAAGCTGTATTTCAGCGGCATCGTGGGCTCGGTAATGAGCAACAAGATCGCGGTACTGGTGCCCTGCGACTATGAGGAGATGGAGTACGGCGAGAGAGTCAGGGTCATTACGAACGCGCGCGAGATGATACATAAGCTGAGCCATACCATGGACATCGCGTTCAGGGTAGGCATCGGAAAGGTCAACAGGCTGGCCAGACAGGACAATTCCTACAGGGACGCGATCAACGCGCTGCTGATGACGACCAACACGGTCGCGCATGCCGACGATCTGCCGATAGGCTGCGATTTCGAGGGAGAATACCCGATCGATCTCGAACTGAGGCTCTTTGAGGAGATCGCGAAGGGGCGCACCGAGGCTGCGCTCAGCGTTGCGAGGGATTTCTTCGACTGGATCAAGACCAAGGACATCATGGATATCCGTCTCAAGATCCTCGAGTTCGTCATGCGCGCCGAGACCATAGCATACGAAAAGGGACTTACCTATAAGATTGAGGACCGCCGCGATTATCTGCCGACGGTCATGCGCGCGAACGACGCGGAGAGCCTATGGGAGTGGTTCAAGGACAGGCTGATATTCTCGGGCACGAGCATTTCCGAGAAAAAGACCGAGACGACAAACGATGTCGTGGAGGCGTCAAAAGCCTATATCGAGGCCAATTACACAAAGAACATCACGCTCGACGACCTGTCGATGGCGGTAAACATCAGCTCGTATTATCTGAGCCGCATATTCAAGGAAAACACGGGCGAGAATTTCATCGATTACCTGACCAGACTGCGCATAGAGCACGCGAAGGAGCTGCTTTCAACCACTCAGTACTCGATGAAGGAGATAGGCGTCATGTCCGGGTATTCGGACCCGAACTATTTCAGCAAGTCTTTCAAGAAAAACGTGGGTGTGACTCCCACGGAGTACAGGGAAGGCAAATGACCGGATAACGGAGGGGGAACAAGTGAAAAGACCGACAGCATTGGCTCTGGCCGCGATCGTGATGATTAGTGTCATGCTCGCGGGCTGCAAGCCGGGGGAAAAGACCGTTGAGAAAAACGACGGGGCTGAGGACGACCGCATCGAGATCGCGATGAGCTTCGACTCGTTCGTCATCGAGCGCTGGCAGCGCGACAGGGACGTTTTCGTTTCTACCGCAAAGGAGCTCGGAGCCACCGTTAATGTCCAGAACGCTAACGGCGACGTTGAGAAGCAAAAGGAACAGATAGAGTATTTTATCAAAAAGGGCGTTGACGCCATCGTTATTGTCTGCATAGATTCCGACTCACTGAAGGAGACCGTTCAGAAGGCAAAGGATGAGGGGATCAAGATCATAGCCTACGACAGGCTGGTAACCAACGCGAACGCGGATCTGTACATTACCTTCGATAACGAGATGGTCGGCACGATGATGGCCGAGGCTCTGGCAGCAAACGGGGCTGAGGGCGGAAACGTGCTGATGCTGCAGGGCTCGCCGCATGATAACAACGTTCCGGCCGTGGAAAAGGGATTTAAGGCAGTCTGCGCCAATAAGGGAATGAGCATTGCCGACGCCATTTTCTGCGACGGCTGGAGGGCAGAGATCGCGGGGGAGTACATCTATGAGAACGAGGATATCGTAAAGAGCGTTGACGGCATAATGTGCGGAAACGACAACCTCGCGGGACAGGTTATCAGGGCTCTGTCGGAGAAGAGACTGGCGGGAGAGATACCTGTGGTCGGGCAGGACGCGGACCTCGAGGCATGCCAGAGGATAGTCGAGGGCACCCAGGCGATGACCGTGTACAAGCCGGTCGAAAAGCTCGCGAAGCGTGCGGCTGAGTGCGCGATCGCGCTGGTAAAGGGCGAGAGCATATTCAGCGCCGATCTGTCCACGATAAACGACGGGACCTACGATATCAGGTATATAGGCCTGACGCCGATAGCGGTCACAAAGGAAAACCTTGATGAGGTCATCATAGGCAGCGGCTTCCATCTGAAAGAGGATGTTTATCTGAACGTGCCGGAGGACTAATGGTAATTTTTTGCGTTTTAAAATGCAGTGCATGACAAAAAAGTGCACTGCATTTCTTTTTTTCAAAGGCAAGTGGGTAAAATAATCAAGATTCGTAAAAATTAATTCCTACCGGGGTATGGTATGCTTTTTTTGCAACAATTATTCACCACTATTTCAGGAGGGCATTTTATGAAAAAGATTGTAGTTTTATTACTTGTTCTGGTAATGGGACTTTCGACTCTGACCGCATGCGGTAAGAAGTCGGGCGGAACCAAGGTCGGCGTTTCGATGCCTACCAAGGATCTGCAGAGATGGAATCAGGACGGCGACAACATGAAGAAGAAGCTTGAAGAAGCAGGTTACACCGTAGATCTTCAGTATGCTTCGAATCAGGTTGAGACTCAGGTTTCACAGATCGAGAACATGATCAGCTCGGGCTGCAAGGTTCTGGTTATCGCATCTATCGAAGGCGATTCACTCGGAACAGTTCTTGAGCAGGCAAAGGAAAAAGGCATCAAGGTTATCGCTTATGACCGCCTTATCCTGAACTCCGACGCAGTTACCTACTATGCTACATTTGATAACTACATGGTAGGAACCAAGCAGGGCGAGTACATTGAGTCACAGCTTAATCTGAAGAGCGGCGCAGGCCCCTTCAATATCGAGCTCATCACCGGTGACCCCGGCGACAACAACGCAAGATTCTTCTTCGGCGGCGCTATGGACGTTCTTCAGAAGTACATCGACAACGGACAGCTCGTTGTAAAGTCCGGCCAGAAGGATTTCGATACCGTTGCAACACAGAGCTGGTCGACAGAGAACGCACAGAACAGATTTGACGCTATCATTTCCGCAAACTATGCAGACGGAACACAGCTTGATGCTGTTTTGGCTTCCAACGACTCAACCGCTATGGGCGTTACAAACTCACTTGAAGCCAACTATGCAGGAAACCACAGCAACTGGCCCATCATCACCGGTCAGGACTGCGATATCGCAAACGTTAAGAACATGATCGCAGGCAAGCAGGCAATGTCGATCTTCAAGGATACCCGTGACCTCGCTGCAAAGACCGTAGAGATGGTTGACGCTATCATGCAGGGCAAGGAAGCTCCCGTTAACGATACCAAGACCTATAACAATGGAGTGCTCGTTGTTCCTTCATACCTTTGCGAGCCTGTATTCGCAGATGTTAACAACTACAAGAAACTGCTTATCGACTCGGGCTATTACAAGGAGTCAGATCTTCAGTGATCAATAAATAACACGGAAGGGCAGGCGGGCTTTGTCCCGCCTGTTAATTCTGAACAGATATGAAAAGAAAGGGAGGATTGAAATTGGCTAAGATATTGCTTGAAATGAGAGACATAACCAAGACCTTCCCCGGTGTTAAAGCGCTCAGCAACGTTAATCTTAAGGTGGAAGAAGGCGAGATCCACGCCCTGGTCGGCGAGAACGGCGCCGGAAAATCCACACTGATGAATGTCTTAAGCGGAATATATCCGTACGGTACTTATGAGGGAGACATCGTCTACGACGGTGAGGTTTGTAAGTTTAACAAGATCAAGGACAGTGAAGCAAAGGGAATAGTTATCATTCACCAGGAGCTGGCACTGGTTCCTTATATGACGATCGGCGAGAACATGTTTCTCGGCAATGAACGCGGAAGCAAATTCCGCATTAACTGGAACGAAACGAATGAGCTTGCGGCGAAATACCTGAAAATGGTCGGCTTGAATGAGTCTCCGCAGGTTCTGATTAAAGATATAGGTGTCGGTAAACAGCAGCTTGTAGAGATCGCGAAGGCCATGGCCAAAAACGCGCGTCTCCTTATCCTTGACGAGCCCACCGCGTCGCTTAACGAGGAGGACTCCAGGGCACTTTTGGACCTTCTGCTCAAGTTCAAGCAGAACGGACTTACTTCTATCATCATTTCACACAAGCTGAACGAGGTTTCTTATGTTGCGGACAAGATCACGGTCATCCGTGACGGCTGCACGATCGAGACGCTGGACAAGAATGTCGACGATTTCTCCGAGGCACGCATCATCAAAGGCATGGTAGGACGAGAGATCGCGGATCGTTTCCCTAAGCGTGAGAAACACATCGGAGACATCAAGCTTGAGGTAAGGAACTGGACCGCTTATCATCCTCTCTATTCCGGACGCAAGGTTGTCGACAATGTCAACTTCAACGTGCGCAGGGGCGAGATCGTGGGCATATCCGGACTCATGGGCGCGGGACGTACGGAGCTCGCGATGAGTCTTTTCGGAAAGAGCTACGGCGACAATATTTCCGGACAGGTATTCATTGACGGCAAGGAAGTTCACATGAATACCGTTAAGGAAGCGATCGCTCATAAGCTGGCTTACGTTACCGAGGACAGAAAGGGCAACGGACTTATCCTTTCCAATACGATTAAGCTCAACACGACACTGGCTAATCTGGAAGAAGTAAGCTCACACAGTGTCATCGACAAGGACAGGGAATTCGCGGCTGCGGACGACTACAGGAAAAAGCTTTCGATCAAATGTCCTTCGGTTGAACAGAACGTAGGCAATCTTTCGGGCGGAAACATGCAGAAGGTGCTTCTCGCCAAATGGATGTTCGCAACGCCGGATATCCTGATACTCGACGAACCCACGAGAGGTATAGATGTCGGCGCCAAGTATGAGATCTACTGCATTATGAACCAGCTGGTGGCAGAAGGAAAATCGGTCATCATGATCTCTTCAGAGATGCCCGAGATACTCGGCATGTGTGACAGGATATACATAATGAACGAAGGCAGAATGGTAGGTGAACTTGATGCTTCCGAAGCTTCTCAGGAAGCCATCATGTCGCATATCATCAAAGCCGGTTAATTAGTGAGGTTGAAAAATGACAAATACTAAACTGCTTGAATTTACAAAAAAATATACGATGATCATCGTACTTGTCCTGGTATTCGGACTGTTTGCCATTTTGACCGGAGGAAGCATCCTGCTCCCCGCAAACATTTCAAATATCATCTCACAGAACGCGTACGTATTCATCCTCGCGACGGGCATGCTGCTCTGTATCCTGACAGGCGGAAACATCGATCTTTCGGTAGGTTCTGTAGTATGCTTCGTAGGCGCTGTCGGAGCGAAGCTGATGGTAGAGCTTAAAGTCCCGATGATCCTTACGGTACTCATCATGCTGGTCGTAGGTACTGCGATCGGCGCATTCCAGGCCTTCTGGATCGCTTATGTAAGAATTCCTCCGTTCATTGTTACCCTGGCAGGCATGCTTGCATTCAGAGGCTTGAGCAACGTAGTCTTAAACGGTCTTACCATTTCGGTCAAGGAATGTACTTCCTTCGTTAATCTGTTCGGAGGCGGTGCAAACTGCTACATTCCGGATGTCTTTAATTTCGGCGGGATCAACGGATTATGTCTTATCGTAGGCATTGTCTTTGCGGCACTGTATGTTGTGCTGGAGCTTAAAAAGAGACTTACGAAGATCAAAAAGGATTATGAAGTCGAGTCTGCGGTTTCATTCTGGGTCAAGACAGTACTCATTGCGGCGGTTATTTTTGCATTCGCGTTCAGACTGGCTCAGCACAAAGGAATTCCGACGGTACTCATCTGGGTATTCCTGGTGATCCTGATCTACGGATATATTACCTCTAACACTACAGTGGGACGTTCGTTCTATGCGGTCGGCGGTAATGAGAAGGCTACCAAGCTTTCCGGTATCAATACCAATAAGGTTTATTTCCTCGCATATACCAACATGGGCCTTCTTGCGGCACTTGCGGGAATGGTTACCATCGCGCGTCTGACTTCGGCTCAGCCGACTTACGGACAGAACTACGAGATGGACGCGATCGGTTCCTGCTTTATCGGCGGCGCTTCGGCTTACGGCGGAATCGGTACCGTTCCCGGCGTTATCGTTGGTGCGGTCCTCATGGGCGTTATCAATATGGGTATGTCCCTGATGGGCGTTGATGCGAATATGCAGAAAGTTGTAAAGGGTATGGTTCTTCTCGCGGCCGTTATCTTCGATGTAGTATCGAAGCGCGGCAAGTGGTTTGCAAAGGGCTGATTACTGTTTCTTCATAATTTTACGGGGGACCGGGTAAAACCGGTCCTTCGTATTTTTTTTGGAAAGATTGCAGAAAAAAAAGAATGCGCTATAATGCAAGTAGAGGGGATTAACGCGCCTTGCACGATGCGTATAAAAGAGGAGGCAGTATCCGATGAATAAGTGGAAGACATGGCATATCGTTCTGTTTGTAGCAATGTGCGTAAGCTTAAATGTTGGCGGCAGACTTTTGGCGGTCAAATGGGAGCTTCCGCTCTGGGCAGATTCATTTGGGACTGCTCTTTGCGCGTATATCGCGGGTCCTGTATGCGGCGCCGTGGTCGGACTGACCGGCAATCTGGCGTACAGCGTGGTCAATAACTTTTCTGCTGCGTATTCCGTAACCAGCATCGCATTGGGCATAATTGTGGGCATGGCCGCGAAGCACAGATGGTTCGATCAGTTCTACGGCTTCATGAAGGCTGCTTCCCTCGCAGTGCTTACCGCGCTGATCGTATCGGTGCCCGTGAATATCATCCTTAACGAGGGCCTTACCGGCAATAAATGGGGCAACGGCGTCATTGCCTATCTCCTCGGAAAGAGATGGCCGGACCTGATCTGCTCAATACTTGGCCAGCTGGCCATCGAGTTCCCCGATAAGGTGCTCACGATCGCCGCTGTTTAT
This sequence comes from uncultured Clostridia bacterium, assembly GCA_947304065.1. Lineage (GTDB taxonomy): Bacteria > Bacillota > Clostridia > Lachnospirales > Lachnospiraceae > RUG11977. The sequence goes on from CAMZAI010000001.1 coordinate 21,595, forward strand.
ATAGTAATTCTTATCAGGCGAATCCACCGCAGCCGCAGTGCAGAAGAAACCTTAAAGCACGATGCGGAGGTAGCTTCGCTTGCGCTTCTTTGTGTTCTTATAGGCTTTTCTTCGCCGGTGAGTGCGAGTGCGGCAGCTTCAGCCGAAACAACCGACTATAACGATTATGTCCAGAGCGTCTACAGCAGCAATAACGGACTTCCCTGCGGTGAAGCCAACGATATCGCGCAGACGAACGACGGCGTGCTCTGGATCGGTACATACGCGGGACTTTACCGCTATAACGGACGTGAGTTTCGCTGGGTAGACAACTACGAATCCGTTAAGAATGTCAACTGCCTTTACGTGGATCAGGAGGGACGTCTCTGGATCGGTACGAACGATAACGGTCTGGCGATCGCTATCCGCGAGAAGGTTGTAAATGTGCTCGATCAGTCGAGCGGACTTCCTTCCAATTCGGTCAGATGCATTATCCGTGCCGAGGACGGCTATTATTATGTCGGAACCACGGGCGCGATGCAGATACTCGAGATGAATAACGGTCTGAAGGCCGTGAAAACGCTGGATGATGTCAATTACGCGGACAGCATTACCGCGGACCGCCGGGGCTATGTGGCGGCGATCGCTTCCGACGGCAGGATGTTTCTGTTGAAAGGCGGACAGATACTTACTTCACTGCAGCTGCCCGACGGGCAGGATATCTTCAACTGCTGCGCGTTCGCACCCGGAGGCACGCTGATGGTCGGCACTTCGACCAATCATATCTACTGCTACGATGTTTCGGGAGATGAATTTAAGCAGATCAGCGTCACAACATGTGAGGATGTTGCAAGCATCAACAATCTGAACTATCTGGATGATGGAACACTGTTCATATCCACCGACAGCGGCATATCCTACATTGATACGACCGGCTACCATAAGCTGAATACAAACGATTTCAATAACTCGATCGACAACATGCTCTATGACTACCAGGGCAATCTCTGGTTCACTTCCTCCAGACTCGGACTGCTGCGCCTTGCAAAGTCCCCTTTCAAGGATGTGTACGGTTCTGTGGGAATGGAGAGAAGAGTTGTCAATGCGATCGTTTTCTGGGAAGGCGACTATTACATCGGCACCGACAAGGGACTCGACGTAGTGGATAAGGCCTGCAGGAACGAAATAGAGAACGATCTGACAAAGGAACTGGAAGGCAAGCGTATCCGCTGCATGTACGTGGACGGACGCAATCATCTCTGGGTCTGCACCTACGGAAGCGGTCTGATGGAGTATGCACCGAACGGCGAGTCATGGTCCTACAACGCCGAGAACGGAAGCTTCGGAAGCCGCGCGAGACTGGTTACCGGACTTTCGGACGGAACTATTCTGGCAGCAGGCGATACGGGCATCAGCTTCATAAAGGATCATAAGATAGAGCGCACCATCAGCAACGGGGACGGACTGATCAATTCGATGATCCTGACGGCTACCGAAATGAGCGACGGAACTATCCTTGCAGGCACGGACGGCGACGGTATCGCAGTCATTAAAGACGGCGCGGTAACCAGAATGCTGACGCGCGACGACGGCCTAAGCAGCGGAGTTATCCTGCGTACGGTAAAGGACACGAAGTCCGAGGGCGTGTTCGTTGTTACAAGCAACAGCCTGTGCTATCTCGGACCGACCGGTCTGATCACGGTACTCGATAAGTTCCCTTATTTCAACAACTATGACATCTGGGTAAAGGATGAAGATACGCTCTTTGTTATGTCCAGCGCCGGAATCTATGTCGTGGAGCGCGACGAGCTCGTGTCGGGCGGCGATATGGTCTGGGAGCTTCTGGACGCGAGAAGAGGTCTGGGTACATCCCTTACGGCGAATTCCTGGAACTATTACAACGGCAAAGGCGAGCTGTTCCTTCCCTGCGATACCGGCGTATACAAGATCGACGTGGATAAGTATAACAGCGATGTGCGTTCTTACCGCATGCAGCTGGCATCGGTACGTCTGGAAGATGTTCTGCAGCCTCCCGTAAGAGCGGGAGCAATCACGGTCGGGCAGGGTGTTACCCGTATCGAGCTGAGCCCCGAGATACTGAATTATACGATCCAGGAGCCCAATGTCGGTTACCGTCTTGACGGTTTTGACAGGGAGGGGTATTGGACGATAGTGCCCCAGAGCAGCCTGGGCAATATCAATTATCCAAATCTTCGCGCAGGAAAATATACCTTCCGCCTTGCGATCTTTGACAGTGCGGGAGAGAAGGTGCTTGAGGAGCGTACCTTTGAGATAGTAAAAGAGGGCGAGTTCTATGAGAAGCCCGGGTTCACCACATATATGCTGCTGGTTCTTTCAGCCTTCATCGTATGGGTCACATGGATGACGGTGCAGAGGCAGCTCAACAAGCAGCAGATCAAGCTGAATATGGCCAATGAAACAGTCATGGCCATAGCGAACGCAGTCGATGCCAAGGATGTGCGTACACATCAGCATTCGCAGCGTGTTGCCGAGTATTCGGAGATGATCGCGCAGGAGATGAACTGCTTCAAATGGTGGGAGCGCAGAAAAGCTCTTTCCAACCTTAAAAAGGCTGCGCAGATGCACGATATCGGTAAGATCGGTATCCCCGACAGCGTACTGAACAAGGTCGGGCGACTGACCGACGAAGAATACGCGAAGATGAAGTCGCATGTAATACGCGGTGCCGAGATCCTGAAGGATTTCACGCTCGTTGAGCATGTTGAGGACGGAACGAAATACCATCATGAGCGCTATGACGGACGCGGATATCCCGAAGGCCTCGCAGGCGAGCAGATCCCGCTGTTCGCAAGGATCATCGGGGTGGCGGACGCATTCGATGCGATGACTTCAAACCGTGTTTACCGCAACCACATGGACACCGATTATGTAATGAATGAAATGAAGCGCGGAAGGGGAACACAGTTCGATCCCGATGCACTGGACGCGTTCCTTCGTCTGGTCGACAAAAATGTGATAAATCTGGAAGAACTCTACGCGCAGAAGCGTGCCGAGATACAGGCGGCGGAAGACGAAGAGGCGCAGGAAGAACTCCGGAGACGTGTGGAAGAGGATAAGAAGATACAGGCTTCCGAGATGCAAAGCGGCGGAAAGAGCGATCCTACCGACGAGAAAGGAGAGAAGGCATGAAGCGTGTATACATCACGGTTGTGCTGACCTGTCTGGTCATGCTGGCAGCCTTCGTAGGACTTTTCAGAGTCCTTAACCTTTCGGGCGGACGAGATCATCTGACGATCGGATTTATCTACGATAATGACGAAAGTACTCCGTATACCTACAATTTCTCGCTCGCGAAGGACGCGGTTGAGAAGAAATACGGAAAACAGGTTGATATACTGACGCGAAGCAATGTTCTGGACAATGAAATGGAGGAGCCGCTCCGCGAACTCGCGAACGCAGGCTGTGACATCATCTTCTTCAACGGCTACAGTGAAACGGTGATCAAGATGGCGCCGGAGTATCCGGACATTGAGTTCTGCCAGACTTCGTACATGGATATGAGCGGGCAGACGGTTCCGGAGAATTATCACACCTTTAAGGGTGAGGCATATCAGGGAAGATATGTGAGCGGAATAGCCGCGGGCATGAAGATCAGGCAGATGATCGGCGAAGGCGTCATTACGGATGATCAGGCACTGGTGGGTTTTGTGGCCGCCTTCCCGACTTCCGAAGTAATATCGGGCTATACAGCCTTTATCCTTGGTGTCCGTTCCGTTGTGCCCAAGGCAGTGATGAGAGTCAGATATACCCAGACCTGGAGCAGTTACGCAGAGGAAAAGAGCGCGGCAGAGAAGCTGATATCCGAGGGCTGCGTGATCATTTCGCAGCATACCGATACCATCGGTCCCGCTATTGCATGTGAGGAAACATCCGGTAAAAGGAAGGTTTACTTCGTTGGCTATAACCAGAGTATGTCAGAGGTTGCACCCGGTACATCACTTGTGACTTCGAGAGTTTGCTGGGAGCCTTATGTAGTCGCTGCAGTGGATGCCCTTATGATCAATAAGGAGATCGAAGAGGTCGTATCCGGAAAGAAACACGGAAACGACGTATCTGCGGGCTTTGAAAGAGGCTGGGTAGAGATGATCGACCTGAACGTTCCGGTTGCGGCACCCGGCACGATGGGAGCCATCAATAACGCGATAGAGCAGTTTAAGCGCAGCGGCGGAGACTTCGTGTTCAGAGGTAATTATATCGGTGTAGATCCCGACAATCCTACAAATACGATCGATCTGACATACGGATATTCGGAGAACGCGAATACATCATATCCTTTGTTCGGATACATTCTTACGGATATAATAACGGTAGAAGAGTAAAAAGAAATACGCATGATAAAGGCCATGGGACGATCCCATGGCCTTTAGTTTCTTACTTATTTTTCGTTCCGTACTTTTTCATGTGAGCCTTGATCGCATCGAAGGTTTTGTCGCTGATATAGTGCTCGATGCGGCAGGCGTCCTCAGCGGCAGTCTCTTCGTCCACGCCGAGATTCATGAAGAGGGTGGAGAGCACCGTGTGACGTTCGTAAATACGTTTCGCGAGTATCTCGCCCGCAGTGGTCAGTTTAAGGTAACCGTCGTTATCCTTTTTTACCAGGCCTTCATCCTTTAAAAGCCCGAGAGCACGGCTGACAGACGGCTTTGAATAGCCGAGATAGTCGCCGACGTCTATCGCGCGGACAGCGCTCGAATTCTGTGAAAGCACATATATGGCCTCAATATACATTTCTCCCGATTCCTGCAACGCCATATCAGGGGACCTCCTCCCATATTTCCTTATTAGAAACAGTTTACCACATTGCGCCGCATCGTTCAATCGGATTGCCTAAGAAGTGATTCTAAAAAAAATATAAAATAATGCTTGACAAGTTAGTCTAGGCTAATTATAATCGGTTTTGGTTAGCGGGAGCTAACACTTTTTAAGGCATTGGGTTAGCCAAGGCTAATCATAAAGATATAAGGAGGAACAGCATGATGCCTCTGATCTATGCGGAAAAGGGACAGCCCCAGATCATCAGGAAAATAGGCGGGAGTCCCGAGGTAAAGCAGCACCTGGAAGACCTCGGCTTTCACGCGGGAGGGCAGGTAAGCGTTGTAAGCTCGCTCGGCGAGAACCTTATCGTGAAGGTAAAGGAAAGCAGAGTTGCGGTCAGCGATGAGCTGGCAAAAAAGATTTTTGTTTAGGAGGAGTTCAAAGTGAAGACACTGAGAGACGCGAAGATCGGCGAAACGGTCAAGGTAGTTAAGCTTCATGGTGAAGGCGCTGTAAAACGCAGGATCATGGACATGGGAATCACAAAACATACGGAGATCTATATCCGGAAGGTTGCACCCCTGGGCGACCCCATCGAAGTAACCGTGAGAAATTATGAGCTTTCGCTTCGTAAAGCGGACGCAGAGATGGTGGAGGTAGAATAATGAGCATACGTATTGCACTTGCGGGTAACCCCAACAGCGGTAAAACAACCCTGTTCAACGCACTTACCGGATCCAACCAGTTCGTCGGAAACTGGCCCGGAGTAACTGTAGAGAAGAAGGAAGGTAAACTGAAGAAGCACGATGATGTGATCGTCACCGACCTCCCCGGAATATATTCCCTTTCTCCCTATACCCTGGAGGAAGTGGTTGCCAGAAATTATCTGATCGGAGAGCGTCCCGACGCGATCCTGAACATCGTGGACGGTACAAACCTTGAGAGAAACCTGTACCTTACCACACAGCTTACCGAGCTTGGAATTCCTGTGGTCGTAGCCGTTAACATGATGGATATCGTAAAGAAGAACGGCGACCAGATCAATCTTGTGGAGCTGTCACGCCAGCTCGGATGCAAGGTAATGGATATCTCGGCACTCAAGGGCGACGGTATCGACGCCGCAGCGGAAGAGGCAATCAAGGCTGCAAAGAACGGAAAGACCGTTCCGCTCCATACCTTCTCCGGCCCCGTAGAGCACGCCATTGCGCATATTGAGGAAGCAGTTGTTCACGATATGCCCGAGGAGCAGCAGAGATGGTACGCTATCAAGATCTTTGAGCGCGACGATAAGGTTCTTGCCCAGCTGAACATCCCTGCGGACAAGATGTCCCATATTGAAAATGACATTCAGGCGGCCGAAAAGGAACTCGACGATGATTCCGAGAGCATTATCACCAACGACCGTTATGTATATATCGCGGAAGTTATCAAGGCCTGCTACAAAAAGAAGAACGCGGGCGCGCTGTCGACTTCCGATAAGATCGATAAGATCGTTACAAACAGATGGCTCGGCCTTCCCATTTTCGCGGCGGTTATGTTCCTCGTATACTGGATCGCGATGGTAGGCGTGGGCGCATCCGCTACGGACTGGGCAAACGACGGCCTCTTCGGTGACGGCTGGCACCTGTTCGGCATCGGCGGAAAAGCAGCCGGTGAGGCAGCTGAGGAGTACGGCGCTGCAATGAGCGCTATCGGCGGCTATCTCGACGTTGACGTTGAAGACGAAGAATTCGATGCAGATGCAGCGATAGAAGAACTGAAGGGCATTACCGGACCTGCGACCTCCACTGTAGAGGTTGAGGACGAGGAGACCCTCGCTGTCAGCGAAATGACCGTATATTACGAAAACGTGCCCGAGGACGCCGATGAGGAAGAAGTTATCGGAATGTCCTTTAAGGACGCCGTTGCATATGTTGAAGAAAACGGTTTTGAAGAGCCCGATCCCGCGGATTACGGAGTATGGGTACCCGGCGTGCCTGTTCTTATCGAGAGTCTTCTCGACAAGATCGGAACCGCAGACTGGCTCAAGAGCCTTATACTTGACGGTATCGTAGCCGGCGTAGGCGCGGTACTCGGCTTTGTTCCCCAGATGCTCGTACTGTTCCTGATGCTTGCATTCCTTGAGGCGTGCGGATACATGGCACGTATCGCATTCGTGCTCGACCGTATCTTCAGAAGATTCGGTCTTTCGGGCAAGTCCTTCATTCCCATGCTGGTCGGCACCGGCTGCGGTATCCCCGGCATCATGGCATCACGTACCATCGAGAATGAGCGTGACCGCCGTATGACGATCATGACCACGACATTTATCCCCTGCGGCGCTAAGGTTCCCTTCATCGCGATGATCGCAGGCGCGATCTTCGGCGGAAGCGCATGGATCTCGACCGGCGCTTACTTCATCGGTATGGCTGCGATCATTATTTCCGGCGTAATGCTGAAGAAGACGAGGATTTTCGCAGGCGATCCCGCTCCGTTCGTTATGGAGCTTCCCGCTTACCATATGCCGACACTCGGCAATGTACTCCGCTCCATGTGGGAGCGCGGCTGGTCCTTCATCAAGAAGGCAGGCACGATCATCCTTATCTCGCAGATCGTTGTATGGTTCCTTTCGGGCTTCGGCTTCGCGGAGGACGGCTTCAGGATGCTTGAGGAGGATGAGATCTCGATCTCGATCCTTGCAAAGGTCGGAAATGCCATCGCATGGCTGTTCACTCCTCTCGGATGGGGCAACTGGCAGGCAGCGGTCGCATCGTTTACAGGTCTCGTAGCTAAGGAGAACATCGTAGGTACGATGGGCGTTCTCTACGGAGGCGGAGAAGAGGGCCTCTATGCTACACTCGCAGGCGTATTCACCGGAGTTACCGGTATGTCGTTCCTGGTATTCAATCTTCTGTGCGCACCCTGCTTCGCGGCTATCGGCGCGATCAAGCGTGAGATGAACAACGCAAAGTGGACATGGTTCGCGATCGGCTATCAGTGCGGTTTTGCTTATATCGTTGCGCTGATGATCAACCAGTTCGGCGGACTCTTCACAGGAAATGTAAGTGTGATCGGCCTGATCTTTGCCATTGCGTTCCTTGCGGCAATCATTTACATGCTGTTCTTCAAGAAGTACAGCGAAGCTACAAAGTTTACAAAGGCAGTTAAAGTTTGATGCCTATTCCTTATTCTCCAATATTTTTCCTTCCCGGCGACGGTCCTCCTGTCCCGGGAGGGATTATTAAGGAGAGACTGAGCGAAAGGAAGTGACATATATGACAGAGTTTTTATCCGCAAATATCGGCACCATAGTCGCGGCACTGATCGTGCTTTTGATAGTTTTCCTTGCGGTCAGGGCCTTAGTGAGGGAAAAGAAAAAAGGGCAGAGCTGTTCGTGCGGATGCAATTGCGGAAGCTGCGCAATGAGCGGGGCCTGCCATAAAAAATAAGAGATTTAACGACCTGTTAGGTCTTTTATTTTTGATATTGAGGTTAGGCTATGCTAACCAGATGCGGTGCGATCATATCGCGCATGTAAAAGGGAGTTGGTTATTTATATGAAGTTGGCTGAAACACATAATTCGTCTGAGGATTATCTGAAAAATATATTGCTCCTGCACAACAGGAACGGCAGTGTCAGGGCGTTTGAGCTGGCTGCGGAGATGGGTGTGACAAAGCCCAGCGTCAGCGTGGCAATGAAGCGGCTTCGTGATAAGAAGCTGATCAGCATAACCGAAAGAGGTCATATATGTCTGACCGAAGCGGGAAGGGCGATCGCCGAAAAAGTTAGCAGCAAACATGAGCTTATAAAGAATTTTCTTATGAGCATAGGAGTTACCGAGAGTACAGCAGCGACGGAGGCGTGCCGTATAGAGCATGCCATCGGGGAAGAGACCTACAAGAGGCTGGGAGAATTCTGCAAGAGCTGTAAATAAAGGAAAACGAGGAGAGCTGATATGGGAAATGCTGTTATTATCGCGGTTCTTGCGATCATCGTAGGCCTGGCCGTATACAGCACGGTCAAGAGGATACGCTACGGCTCGTCATGCTGCGGTGAGCGCGAGCCCGGCGAAAAGAAGGTCCGTGTTAAGGACAGGAACAAAGCGAATTATCCCTTCGCATATACAATGAAAGTGGACGGAATGCACTGCTCGAACTGCGCCCTGCGCGTAGAGAACGCGCTTAACAAATGCGGGTACAGATGGGCAAAGGCGGATGTCGGCGGCAAAAAGGTGGAGCTTTTGTCAAAGCAGGAAGAGATCGATACGGATCTTGGCAGGCTGATCGCGGCTTCGGGTTATACGATGCTCTCCTGCGAAAAGAAAGCAGTATGACTTTGGACCGCAGTCTGCGGTTTGAGGATATATTTTCAGAGTTAGTATAGTATAACTATATTGCGGTTAGCAATTGCTAACCGCAGGAAGAAGCGCATTACAGAAAGACAAGGGGGTATCTGCTATGAGCGTTGTGATAATAGGCGGAAATGAATGTATGGAGCGTCAATATACAAATCTTTGTAAGGAGTACGGCTGCAAGGCCAAGATATTCCTTAAGCCGTGCGGCAGTATGAAAGACAGGATAGGATCGCCCGATCTGCTGATCCTTTTTACGCATACGGTGTCTCATAAGATGATAAACTGTGCGCTGAGCAATATAGACAAGGCTACGCGCATCATCAGGTCGCATACGAGTTCGATCGCATCTCTGAAGGATATCCTGAATGATGCGGTAGGGGTGGCGTAAGTACAGCAAAAACCGCACATAATGTATCGGGGCTTTACTTCTTTTGATCATATGATAATATCATAGATATGAGGAGGTGGAGCTATGACCAAGACCATATTGATAGGACTGCTGATACCGTTTATCGGAACGGCTGCGGGAGCCGCCTGCGTTTTCATCCTGAAGAAGGATCTGAAGACCGGCGTCCAGAAAGCGTTATCGGGATTTGCGGCCGGCGTAATGGTTGCCGCTTCCATATGGAGCCTGATCGTTCCTGCGATCGAGCAGTGTTCCGACAAGGGAAGATTTGCATTCCTGCCCGCATTCATCGGATTCTGGCTGGGTATCCTCTTCCTGCTTTTGCTGGATCACGTGATACCTCATCTTCACAGGAGCATCGATCAGGTGGAGGGACCCAGGAGCCATCTAACCAGGACTGCGATGCTGGTACTGGCAGTAACGCTGCATAATATTCCCGAGGGTATGGCGGTAGGCGTAGTGTACGCAGGACTGGCAAGCGGCTCGGCGATGATCACTGCGGGCGGAGCACTGGCGCTCGCGCTCGGAATAGCGATACAGAACTTCCCGGAAGGCGCGATCATATCGATGCCTCTCTACGCGGAAGGAAAAAGTAAAAAGAAATCATTTGTGCTCGGGATGCTCTCCGGTGCCGTTGAACCGATATTCGGAGGAATTACGGTACTTCTTGCGGGACTGATCGTGCCTGCGATGCCGTATCTGCTCTCTTTCGCTGCAGGAGCGATGCTCTATGTGGTAGTAGAAGAGCTGATCCCCGAGATGTCGGCCGGAGAACATACAAATATCGGCGTAGTGGCCTTTGCACTGGGCTTCAGTATCATGATGGCGCTTGATGTCGCGCTGGGATAATAAGCAGAATTTTAGCGACAGGAGAGAGGTTCATTATGATAACAACCGTTTTATGGGATGTCGACGGGACATTGCTGGATTTTAACGCGGCCGAGAGAGCTGCGATCAGAACTCTTTTTGCGGAGTTTAAGCTGGGTGAGTGTACCGATGAAATGCTTGCGCGTTATTCGGCGATAAATATAAGCTTCTGGGAGAGGCTGGAAAGAAATGAGATCACGAAGCCGGAAGTCCTGAGAGGCCGTTTTGAGCAGTTTTTCGGCGAATACGGGATCGATACGGAGCTTGCGGCTCCGTTCAACGAAAGATATCAGGTGACGCTCGGAGATACGATCGTTTATCTGGATAACAGTATCGATATTGTGCGTTCTTTACGGGGAAAAGTGAAGCAGTATGTAGTTTCCAACGGAACCGTAGCAGCCCAGACGAAAAAGCTGGACAGATCGAAGCTCGGAGAACTTATGGACGGCATTTTTCTCTCGGAAAAGCTGGGAGTCGAAAAGCCCAACATCGGATTCTTTGATAAAGCGTTCGAGGAGATCGGATGTAAGGATCGTTCGGAAATGATCATCATCGGGGATTCGCTTACCAGCGATATCCGCGGAGGAATGAACGCCGGTATCAAAACCTGTTGGTATAACCCGCAAAAGAAACCAGTTCCCGAAGGATACAGGATCGACTATGTGATAGGAGACCTGAAGGAAGTATACGAAATACTCGGAATCTGACAGCATATAGTGAGTAAAAAGAATGCGGATCTGAGACCCTTGCATATGAGGACAAGACGATCATCATGATCGCGCACAGGCTCAAGACCGTAAGGCATGCGGACCGGATCCTTGTGGTGGCGGACGGAAAGATCACCCAGAAGGGCACGCACGAAGAGCTGATGGCCGAGGACGGCATCTACAGGAATTTCGTCAGCGAGAGGAAAGAAGCCGTATCGTGGAAGATCGCGTAAAGAAGATGACTTCGGAAAAAATTTTTTCCGAAGTCATCTTTTACTGTCTTTGTTATTTGATATATTATATATAGTGATATGCTCAGACAGTTATTGCTATACGGAGGCAGGGAAAATATGAAGACGGCTGTTTTGATCGACAATTCCATACGCAGTCTGTTCCAGATGATTGTGCTGGTGGATGACAATACCGGTCGGTATGTGATAATAGATTATAACCCGGAGTTCGGGAATATACCCACGGGTTCCGACGGGGACGAAAAGCGCGGTTCCTTTGAGGTGCTGTGCAAAAGCTTTAAGAAGTTCATTCATCCGGAGGAAAGGGATGAATTCAGGATATTCACCACCCGGGACAATTATGTGAAAAGGCTGGAGGATCACGTGCATATTTCCATGGAGTGCCGGATAAGGCACTCCGACAGGAAATATTACTGGTCCGAGATCATTATGTGCAACACTGCCGCGGAAGACAGCACCGAGGGCAATGACTGCATTTTCATGATAAGGGACATACATGAAAGGAAGACCGCGGAGCTGGCCCGCGAAGCGGAAGACCGGGCGATCCTGAAGAAGCTTCAGGACAAATACGACAAGCTCTTCGAAGAGAATATGACGGATCAGCAGACCGGTTGCTATAACCGCAAAGGTCTCAAGTATTATTCGGAGATCGTTATCGACGACGCGAAGAACACCGGCAGGGATCTGTTCGTGTGCGTTGCGGATCTGAACGGATTAAAGTATCTGAACGACACTTTCGGACATGCTGCGGGTGATGAAGCGATCAGCGTAGTGTCAAGCGAACTTAGAAATGCGGCTCCGACCGGAAGCAAAGCGGTCCGTCTCGGCGGCGACGAGTTCCTTCTGTTTGCAGCGGTCGATCCGGAAAGCAGCGAGCCGGAAGAATTCTCCGAAAAGGTGGATGCGGCGATCGAGGCGTATAACAAGGCACATTCCAATCCCTATACGGTCGGCGTAAGCTACGGATGGGCACTGTTCCCCGCAAAGGAAGGGATGACCTGCCTGGACGAATACATTGAGATCGCCGATCAGAAGATGTACGAGATGCGCGTACAGCGCGACCAATACAGAAGAGATTAAGGATGCCGGGGGAGAGATTGTCATGAGCCGCTTTAACTTTGGAAGAAAAAAGATTGTTATATTATTCAGTGTTGTCTTATATGCATTGAGCCTTTTGGGGCCGGGAACTGTTCGCGTACATGCGGACGAGCAGGAACAACATAAAATCAGCAGTTATTTTCTGGATGCCATCCGTGACAACACCAATTTATCGATGACCGTATATGATGCTTCGAACGGTCTGATGAATTCTTCTGCAAATGCAATAGCAGAAACAAAGGATGGGGTTATCTGGGTAGGAATCTCCAACGGTCTGGTCAGATATGACGGCAGATCGTTCGAAAGGATAGATCCGGCGGGAAACATATCCAATGTATTGTCTCTCTATACCGATTCCTCGGACAGACTCTGGGTCGGCACTTCTTACAGCGGAGCGGTAGTCCTGTCGGGAAACGATGCGAAAGCGTACGACAGAACGAGCGGTCTCGAGTCACTTTCGGTAAAAGCGATCGCCGAAGACAAAAACGGCAATATATATCTGGGCACGAATGCGGGAATCGGCGTTGTGGCGGCTAAAGACGGTCGTCTGTCCATGATGGCGGATGAGCGTATCGCCGACAAAAGCATCCGCGAATTCAAAAAAAGTGCACAGGGCGTGGTTTACGCGCTGACGGCATCCGGAGATGTAGTCCTGATCTCAGACGGAACCGTGACGGCGTTCTTTTCCGCGGATAATTTTTTGGGACAGATTACGGCTATCCTGCCGGATCCCGAGAAGCCGAATGCTTTCTATGCGGCAGACGGCGGTCAGGGAGATATTCATTACTGCAGTATCGAAGGCGATGAGCTTATCTTTGACATAGCGTTTGAAGATATTAGCCAGGTAAATACGATTGAGTTTATTGACGGAGCTTTCTGGATCGGAAATGAATACGGCGTGATGATCGTTTTTTTCGACGGAGCTGTCACTGGATTCCCCAGACTGAGCAACAGCGTGGAAAATATTCTGGTTGATTATCAGGGAAATATATGGTGTTCATCTTCCCAGAGAGGCGTGATCAAGATCACGGCTGACCGTTTCTTTGATTTTTACGATTATCTCAACTACGGTTTCGATCATTATAAACCGATAGTTTCCGCGGTTGCCGTTCTGGGGGATCGCTTATACCTCTCCGAAAGCACTCGTTCTTCGGAAATATATAGTAATATAAACGATCCCGGGCGCATGGTGTTCAAAGATTCATGCGCGATTGAATATGCCGTTGATACAAAAGGCGAAAGAATAAGCCAGTCGTCTGATACGCTTGATTATCTGTTGGGTGATATATCGGTTCACAGCTACACGACTGACAGCCTGGGAAGGGTATGGATCTGCGGTTTGGGCGATTATCCGCTGATCTGCTATAACGGAAAATACGCAGAAGTCTATAGCGTTTCGGACGGATTGCCTTCGGATAATGTTAATATGATCATCGAGCGCGCGGACGGGAGTTTTGCGGCGGCATGCGAAGGCGGTCTGGCACTTATCTCAGACAACAAGGTCGGTAATGTCTGCACCAAAGATTCATTCATGGGTGCGGAGCCTGTTACGCTTGCGGAGAACGCGGCGGGAGAACTGGTTATCGGAACGGACGGAGAGGGACTGTTCATACTCGGAAATGACGGACTGACACATATAAGCACTGCTGACGGGCTTCCTTCCGACGTAGTCCTGAGGGTAAAGAAGGACAGGACGCTCGACACGGTATGGATCATCGCGGGCGATTCCGTTGCCTATATGAATTCCGACCGTAAGATCACCACAGTCAGCGAATTCCCTTATACCGACAACTATGACCTGTTCGAAAACGATAAGGGAGACATCTGGGTACTGGGAAGCAACGGTATTTATGTGGCGCCTAAGAGCGCGCTGCTGGAAAACAAAGCGATCGACGCGATACATTACGGTCTCGATAACGGACTGCCGTTCCCTGTAACGCCGAATTCCTACAGTTGCCTGACGGATGACGGAAATCTGTATATTGCGGGTCAGAAAGGCATCATTAAAGTAAATATCAACGATGACATCCGGTATTACGATACGGTCAAAATGAGCATTCCCTATGTGGATGCGGACGGAACGAAGGTTTATCCCGATGCGGACGGTACTTTTGTGCTCGATCACGGGGTAAAAAGGCTGACCGTTTACAGCTATGTCTGCAACTATACTCTGACGGAGCCCGTCATCACATACAGGCTCGACGGCTTTGAGGATGCGGAGAATACCGTATCGGGCAGCGGAAGCATTCAGGCGGTATATACGAACCTGAAGGGCGGGGAGTATTCATTCACCGTTAATCTGTCGGATATTCAGAATGGTTATAAAAGCGCTGTATCGGTAAAGATCGTCAAGAAGCTTGCGCTGTATGAACAGCTGTGGTTTAAGATCGCAGCCGGTGCTGCGGCTGTTGCAGCTGTGGCGACAGCTATAGCCCTGTATTACAGGCATAAGATAAAGATCTACAGCAGGAAGGCCGAGGAGAATAAGACCCTCGTTCGTGAGATCGTCGAAGCCTTTGCGAAGGTCATCGATATGAAGGACAAGTACACGAACGGCCACTCCACGAGAGTTGCCGAGTATACCGTGATGCTTGCCAGGGAACTGGGGATTGATGAGGAAACGGTCGATAAGTACAGAAATATCGCACTGATGCACGATATAGGCAAGGTCGGCGTACCCGTAGATGTGCTCAACAAGCCCGGAAAGCTATCCGACGACGAATATCATATAATTCAGACTCATTCACCTATGGGGTATGATACCCTCAAAGGAATCAGCATCATGCCCGATCTCGCGGAAGGTGCGAGGTCCCATCATGAGAGACCGGACGGAAAGGGATACCCCCGCGGACTTAAAGGGGACGAGATCCCTCGCGTGGCCCAGATCATTGCCGTTGCGGATACATTCGACGCAATGTACTCGAACCGCCCGTACAGAAAGCGCATGAACTTTGAAAAAGCCGTATCGATCATACAGGAGAATTCGGGCACGCAGTTTGAAACAGACGTGGTCGATGCGTTCACGAGGCTGGTCGAGAAAGGCATACTGAAGCCCGCAGAGGACGATAACGGCGGCGGAACAACAGAGAATATCGATAATATCAGGAAAAATCAATAATTGAATTATGGAATTAAAACGACTTACAGAACATATATGGTATATGCCTTTTGAGACGGAGCGGGACCGCCCGAATCTCGGCTATGTAAAGGGCGACAACTGGAGCCTTGCGATCGACGCCGGCCACTCCGCAGCACATACAAGGGAATTCTATGCCCTTCTGGAAAAAGAGAACCTGCCTCTGCCGTCCCTGACGGTCCTTACGCATTGGCACTGGGACCATACTTTCGGAATGCACGCCGTAAACGGGCTTTGTCTGGCCAATGAAAGAACAAATGAGTACCTTGCGGAATGGAAGGAAAAAATAGAAAAGAACGGGCTGGATGAACTCTTTGCCATCCATGAAAGCATCAGGAAGGAATATGCCGGCGGCGCCAAAGTGATCGTAAAAAAGGCGGATCTGGTATTTTCAGGCGATATCGCGCTTGACCCGGGCGGATGCAAGGTCAGGGCCGTTCGATCCGAGGCACCGCATACGGATGATTCCACGCTTGTCTATATAGAAAATGACAAAATGTTATTCCTTGGGGACTCCACCTGCGACGATTTTCTTACGGGGATCAAGAGCGCAGATCTTTGCGAAAAGCTGGCCTACACGATCAGAAAGCTCGGCCCGGAAATATGCCTGGAGAGCCATTGGACGCCGCTGGGGACGCAGGAAACGCTGAATGATCTGATGAACTGAACTTGATATGCACATTGGCAAAATGAAGAAAAATGCCGATGTGCATTTTTTATTTCCATATTTTTATCGTTTCCAGTAATTTTTCCTTTTCTGAAGTACTCATTTTTGAAATCTCAGCTATTATGGCATTGTCTAAAGCCGTTGGAGTGTAGAGAGGTTCAAGATTGCCGACCAACTCATCGAGTGTAATTCCCATAATCTTGGCGTAGTAAATCAAGAAGCGCAGTGACATGGCTGTACGACCGTTTTCAACATTGCTGATGTAACCGGGAGTGACATCCATTTCCGATGCTACCTGGCTCTGTGTAAGGCCAAGTTTGATTCTGTAGGATTTTATCTGCTCTCCATAGTTATCGATCATGATTAAACCTCCTGATAGGATTGGTATATAAAGTATACTATAAGTATTGACGGATGACAAGTAAAGGAATAGTATATATTATATACAAATAATATATAGAAGGCGGATGTTTATGGGGACCAACTATTTTCTTTTTACAAAAAGTAAGCGACTGGCACGTATGCACTTTGCTATAGAAAGCGATTATGGAGTTACGGATGAAGAATATGAGATTACTGATGATCCGTATCTTGGATATAAG
>CAMZAI010000002.1 GCA_947304065.1 uncultured Clostridia bacterium
CCGCTTCCGTCAGGATCTTCCTGACCTCGGTCACATCCTGCAGCGGAGGATTTCCGAGGTTTTCCATCATTTTCCTGCTGTTGCCGGTTTCGCGAAGCTTTACGTTCAGCTCCGCTTCATCAAGGATTACAGACGCATTCGCTATTTCCGCTTTGGCAGCTCCCGTAACCGCAAGCTGCGCCCATATTTCTTTTATCTTATCAAATTCTATCTGTTGTTCTGTATTCATTTCTGTTAATCTCCAATATTATACCATATTCTTAATGTGTTTTTCTTCAGTGCTTTTCTTATTTTTTAACTTTATTTTTTAACCTTCGAAATAAGAACAAGCCATGACATCCTGACGCAAAGATATCATGGCTCTGAATTAAAAATATATACAATTATCCGCATAGAGAGGAAGCCTCCCTATGAACGAGGTATGTATCCATGATATTAAGCGTACTGAAAGAAAGCTAATGACGCCTATGCCATTAACCCAAATATTACTGATCCTCTTATCTCAGAAAAATCAGCAATAGTTATCTAACCACGCTTAACATAAAATACCTCGTCTTTCTTAAGTTATTTACTGCAATCCCTTTATAACACTAAAACGGGATGTTGTCAATTTGGGACTTCTGTTAATTATCTTTGTTTGCTCAAGAGGCATACCGTCTCCACATGCCCCGTCTGCGGGAACATATCGACGCACTTTGCCTTCTCCAGCCTGTATCCGCCGGCCTGCAGGGGACCTAAGTCACGGGCAAGGCTCACGGGATTGCAGGAAACGTAGACAATGCGGTCCACTCCGTAAGCAATGATCTTGTCGAGTGCCTTCGGGTGAATGCCCTCGCGCGGAGGATCGAGCACGATCAGGTCGGGCTTGTCTTCTATCGTATCGAGGACCTTTAAGACATCGCCGCAAATGAACTCGCAGTTCGTGATATTGTTGAAATTGGTATTGTCACGGGCAGCCTCGACAGCCTCCTGAACTATCTCCACTCCGATGACCTTCTTCGCGACGGGCGCGAGCACCTGGGCAATGGTTCCGGTGCCGCTGTAAAGGTCGAAAACGATCTTGTCGCCGGTATCGCCGATGAAATCGCGAGCGGTATTGTAAAGCACCTCCGCGCCGCGGGAATTCGTCTGGAAGAAAGAGAAGGTCGATATCCTGAAGAACAGTCCGAGCAGCTCCTCAATAAGGAAATCCTTGCCGAACAGGATCTCGGTACGCTCTGCTTTTACGGCGTCGGCGTTGTCATCGTTGACCGAATGAAGTATTCCGACGATGCTTCCGTTGAGATTCAGCGCGAGCAGCCTGTCGCGGAACTTGCCCATGAATTCCGTCTCTGTAATGATGCCGTCGGTCCACTGCGAGGTGGTGATCAGATTGACCAGTATCTCGCCCGTCATCGTGGCGCGGCGGATCAGAAGATGGCGCAGATACCCTCTGTGAGTAAGCTTATGGGTATATGTCAGTCCATACTCGCGCGCAAGTCCGATCACGCATTTAATGATCTCGTTGTAATCGCTGTCAACGATAGCGCAGTCGGTGATCTGAAGGATATCGTAAAAACTGCCCTTCTTGTGCAGGCCCAGCGTCAGCTCGCCGTATTTGCAGGAATCGCCGAAGCTGAACTCCATCTTGTTGCGGTAAGCGCGATCCGAAGGGCTGGGTGCGATACCGAGGAATTCATATTCTCCTTCAACCGCATTGTCCAGCAAACGCTTTACCTGAGCCGATTTGAGTTCTAACTGGTCACGGTAGGAAATGCCCTGATACGAGCAGCCTCCGCACTGTCCGAAATGAGGACAGAGATACTCCTCCGTCTCGATCGGTGAGCGCTCAAGGACTTCTTTGAGATTGCCTTCCGCTCTTCCGTTGCGTACTTTTCCGATCGTAAATCTGATCTTCTGTCCGGGAAGCGCGTTCTTCACTGTGACTTTCTCGTCTTCAACAAACACTACTCCCTTGTTCGGAAAATCGGTGCGCTCCACCGTTCCTGTATATTCCATTCCCTTTTTTACTGCCATTTTCTCTCCTCTTTGGGTGCGTTTTATTCCATATTTGACTTATTTTACCACAACATTGCATATATTGCACGTCGGCTTACGATTTCTCTTTACTTTAGTTCTTCGAAGTGTTAAAATTGTATTGTATTAAACAAACAAAGGAGTAAGTCATGAATCAGAAAATACATACCGAAGCGGTCAGCTATCTTTTCGAAGCAGTCCTAAGCCTTAAGGACGAGAACGAATGCTATACCTTTTTCGAAGATATCTGCACTATCAACGAGCTCTTATCGCTTGCGCAGCGTTTTGAGGTTGCTTCGATGCTCCGTTCCGGAAAAACATATCTCGACATTGCTGAGAAGACCGGTGCTTCAACCGCTACCATCAGCCGTGTAAACCGTTCCTTAAACTATGGCAACGACGGCTATGACATGGTATTTAAGCGTATTTCTCCCGCACCCGATGTAAAGCATGAGAAAAAGGATTAAGCCCATGCTCCTGCGTACGATCATTGCCGTACTGCTTTTTCTCGCCGCTCTTGCCTGCATTAAATACAGCTTCACGATCATGGCTGTGGGTTCGGGCTCGAAGTTCTTCATCTTCTGGGACGTATGCGGCGTAATCTTTATTTTGCTCGGAATCTCCGTATTCTCGGGCTTTTTTTCGCATATCCCGACGGCTCTAAAAGCTGTCTTTTTCTCTCTTGCCGGCATTCTGGCGGTACTCTTCGCCGTTATAGTCTCCCTGATCTATTCCTCCTATAAGAAAGAAGCGCCGAAAGATCTCGATTATGTGATCGTTCTGGGAGCTCAGGTAAAGCCCGACGGCCCGAGCGTCGTGCTCTCATACCGTCTGCAGGCAGCTCTCGACTATCTGCAGTCCAATCCCGATACCAAATGCATAGTTTCGGGCGCACAGGGTTCAAACGAGCCCTGCACGGAAGCATCCGCGATGTGCGACTGGCTCACCTCTCACGGCATAGAAAGAGACCGCATCATCCTTGAGGAAAAAGCGGTCAACACACGTCAAAATATATCCTACAGCAAGGAATTCATCCCCGAAGGCTCCTCGATCGGCATTGTGACCAACCGGTTCCACATGTACAGAGCACTCTTCCTCTGCCGCAAGTTCGGGATCGCGGATCCGCAGCCGGTCAACGCAGATTCACTGCGAAAATATGAGCCGAATAATGTCGTAAGGGAATTCTTCGGCGTACTGAAAGACTGGATATTCTGATCCGCAAGCAAATTTAACGTAACTGACAAAGCAGCCTGCCGCACGTTTTCGTGTACGGCAGGCCTGTTTTTTATACGTTCATTGAAAAGATATCTTCGAGTTCTTCCCTCGTAAGAAGGTTGATGAATACCTCCTTCGACTGGATAACGGAATCCGAGAGCTCCTTCTTTTTCTGCTGCAGCTTGTAAATATTCTCCTCGACCGAATTTCTGGTCAGCAGCTTAAGCACATAAACATTGCTCGTCTGTCCGATACGGTAGGCACGGTCGGTCGCCTGGTCCTCGACAGCGGGATTCCACCAGGGATCGTAGTGGATAACGGTATCCGCTCCGATCAGGTTCAGTCCGGTGCCGCCTGCCTTCAGCGAGATCAGGAATACATCGCATTCGCCCGCATTGAAGCGTTTCGCCATGTCCAGACGGTCCTCGGGATCGGTCTGGCCGTCGAGGTAGAAGTACTTTATCTCCCTCGTATCGAGCTCCTTGCGGATGATCTCGAGCATGCTCGTAAACTGTGAGAATACGAGCGTACGGTGGCCGTTCGCGATGGCGTTGTCCAGCTGCGTCATAAGGAGTTCGAGCTTTCCGCTGCCGCCGTTGTAATTCTCTATGAATGTGCCGGGATGGCAGCATATCTGGCGCAGTCTCGTAAGAGCCGCCAGTATCTTTATCTGGCTCTTCTCTATGCCGTTCTGGTTTATCTCGCCGAACAGATCGGTCCTTATCTGGCTCAGATACGACAGATATACCTTCTTCTGCTCCTCGGTCATCGTAGCGATCATCTTCTCTTCGAGCTTGCCCGGGAGTTCCTTAAGTACGTCTTTCTTCATACGGCGCATGATGAACGGACGTATCCTGGTGTTCAGGCTCTCGAGAACCTCAGTGTCGCCCGCTATTATGGGCTTCTCATATCTCGCAGCGAATCTCGAATGCGCCATCAGGAAGTTCGGCATGATAAAGTCAAATATCGACCAGAGCTCCGAAAGCGAATTCTCGATGGGCGTACCCGTAAGGGCGAACCTGTGCTCGGCTCTCAGCAGCTTTACCGACTGGGCGTTCAGTGACGCCGCATTCTTTATGAACTGAGCCTCGTCCAGGAATATGGTCTCGAACAGTATCTTGCGATAGAGCGCCACATCCCTTCTCATCAGCGGGTAGGACGTGATCACTACGTCGTAATCCGCATAACTCTCTATCATGGCCTTTCTGTCGGGCGGTGCGCCGGTAACGACGATGGCCTTCATGTCGGGACAGAAATTCGATATCTCGTCCATCCAGTTATATACGATCGAGGAAGGACAAACGATCAGGAAATGCGCGGGCGTACCTTTCTCTTCCGCTCGCTGCTTCACGGCCTTCATGTAAACGATGGTCTGGAGCGTCTTTCCGAGACCCATATCGTCGGCAAGTATTCCGCCGAGGCAATTCTTCGCGAGCGTCATGAGCCAGCGATAGCCGACCTCCTGATAACCGCGGAGCGTTGCGTTGATGCCCTCGGGCAGTTCAAATACCTCATTCTCAGCGTTGCGGATATTGTCAATGAGCTTAACAAAGTCGGAATTGCGTTCAACGTTGAAGCCGCATTTGTCGAGAGCGTCGTTCAGATAGAATGCGTTGCTCTTGCTGAGACGAATGCCGTTCCGGCCGATGTTCTTCGACGAAACACCCAGATTGTCCAGGATGTCCATCAGATGCTCGAAGCCGTCGTCCTGCAGATTTATGAAGCTGCCGTCCTGCATGCGGTAGTACTTCTTTCGTACGCGCAGAGAGCGGAACAGGCTCTGCAGCTCATCCGCGTCCATATCCGCGTAATTGAAGTCCATCTCGAGAAGGTCCATGTCGGAGCTGACTCTCAGTCCGATATTGAAGCCGCTTCCCGAAACAACCCTCAGCTTCCTGAATTCGTCTGAATAATAGAGCTCCGCCTCCGCTGAAAGATCCGAGATATCCCCGGTCAGGAAATCGTAGATGCCGGACTCGCTCTTTAACAGATAGAAGCCGGATCTCGCCTCAAATCCGCGGCTTTCAAGGAGGTCCGTAAGCTCGCCCTCCTTATTCTTGTCGCGCGTGATGATATAGTAATCGCTCTTGGGGTTCTCGAACGAATTGAACTCGAAATCACCGTAGATAAAGTGCACCTCGGCCTTGATCGAATTCACGTAACGGTCGAAGTAAATGCTGCACTTGAGCTCGGGCGCGATGTAGCGGTCCTGCAGCTCCTCGGGGATCTCGATGTCCATGCTGTCGCCGATCTTCGGCAGGACTTCCTCGAGGAAACGCTGCTTGTTCTCGCCGCGGAATATAAGCGCGGGCTTATCCGGTCCGAGATTATTGAAGAAGGGCGCGTAATTTCGCTTAAAGCGAGCGTCGGGCATGAATACCGCACCGTTGTAGTAGATCAGGTCTCCGGTCTTCGCAAGCGGTATTACGGCCTCTTTATCGCGGTAATCGAGTACGATCGCGTCGTCTACGATATCGAGATCGTATTTGATGTTGGGGTTCTGATTGAATACGCGCACGTTCTCGTAGGTATTGTCATAGAGTTTGAGCGTGAACGAATACTTTCCGACGATCTTAAGCAGCTTCAGCAGAAGCGTCTGCGTCAGCATCATCCTCGAACGCTCGAAGACCTTCATCGTCGAGCTGTCCTCGTCCATTCCGAGTATCTCGAGCACCTCGATAATAAAGTCGAGGATCTCCTGTGATGATTTGTCGAATTCGCTCTCGTAATAGATAAACTTGAATTCTTTGCCGAGGATTATATCCTGTTTGCCGATATAATCGAGGACAAAGCGCTTGATATTCTGAATCTTGTAGAGACGGTCGTGGCCGCATTTGAGTGAAAGGAACGCGTTGCCTTCGGCGCTGCCGAGGATCTGGGGAACGGTGATCTCGGGCTCGATGTGATAGATCTCCATCGGGCATACCATGTCCTCCTGACCCCTGAAGAAATCAAGGCATGCGCAGGCGCGCCTGTCCTCGGGATTCGCGAGCTTCCCCATCTTTTCCTTTTCCTGATGCTTGAGGATGCTCAAGAAACCGGCGATCGCATGGCGGCAGGCTCCCTTTTCCTTCGCGGCGTCGGCGCAGTTGCAGGTATAGGTAAGTCCCTTTTCCTCGTCTTCGCCCAAAGTCACCGTATATTCAAAATTGTCCAGAACACTGCATCGGATCAGTCCGGTCGACCTCTGTATCTGAACGTTTCTGACCGCACCGCTCCTGTACAGCTGGGTGCCCCTCAGATATACCTGACTTCCCGAGGCTATGCCTCTTAGCATGGTCCTGTTTAATTCCTGCATTATCAGACTGCCTTTCCTCTGAAAAGATCGCCTTCGCGTATCCTTCGGTCAACGGTTACATGTATGATCTGCGAAGCATGCGGGCAGCTCTCCATCTGCTCGCCCTGCTCGTTGGTTATAGAAATGACTTTTGTCTGCTCGCACAGTATCTTTCCGGGCGCGAGTATCTCGAGGCTGTCCCCGACGCAGAACTTGTTCTTCTGCTCGAGCACTCCGGTAAAGGTTCCGTCGGCGTTCTCCGTCACGCTCCTTACCGTACCGTAGTAGACATATTCCTTTACGTATGTGCTGTTCTCGTAGACCATCGAGTCGGTCCCGGGCTTCCCGAAATAGAAGCCTGTGGTAAATCTGCGGTTCGTGCACTTGCCTATTTCCCCGAAGTATACCGGGATATTCTTTTTATACTCTTCGGGATCCTCAAAAAAAGTATCGATCGCGTTCCTGTATGCCCTCGCCACCGTAGCCACGTACAGCGCGGTCTTCATCCTTCCCTCGACCTTCAGTGAGTCGATGCCGGCGTCCACTATCTCGGGGATGTGATCGACCATGCAGAGGTCCTTTGAGTTAAAGATAAATGTGCCTCTCTCGTTCTCCTCAACGGGCATGTACTCGCCCGGACGCGTCTCCTCCGTCAGATAATATCTCCATCTGCAGGGATGCGTGCATTCACCGAGATTCGCGTCACGGCCCGTCATATAATTGCTGAGCAGGCATCTTCCCGAATAGGAAATGCACATCGCTCCGTGTATGAAGCTCTCTATCTCCATCCCGTCGCCGATATGCCCGCGGATCTGTTTTATCTCGGCCAGACTCAGTTCACGCGCGGAAACAACTCTCGTCGCGCCCTGCTCCTTCCAGAAATCGTAGTCCATGTAATTCACATTATTGGCCTGGGTGCTTATATGTCTCTCGATCGAAGGAGCATATTTTTTCGCGAGCATGAAAACGCCGGGATCCGATATGATCAGACCGTCGGGAGCCATCTCCTCCAGCTCCTTCATATACTCCGCGATCCCGTCAAGATCGCCGTTATGAGCCGTTATGTTGACCGTAACATAGACCTGCTTTCCGCGCTCGTGAGCATAAGAAATACCCGCGATCATGTCTTCTTTCGGAAAGTTCTTCGCCTTCGCGCGGAGTCCGTACATATCGCCTCCGATATATACGGCGTCTGCGCCGAAATCGATCGCCGTCTTCAATACATCAAGACTGCCCGCAGGCATCAAAAGTTCGGGTTTCTTCATAATGTCCTTTCGCTTCACGAAAACTAAATCACATAAGAAACCGCAAGTCCGTCCCCGATCGGGAGGATCACGGTTTGAAGCCGTTCATCGTGGGTAATATCGTACAGATAATCCCTCATCCTCATGTGGATCGTACGGTCTCTGCGTTCTATCGAGAATTTTGACTCGGCAATGCTGCCCTCGAGCAGTACATTGTCGGTGAGAAGCATCCCGCCCGCAGGCAGGAGCTTTAGGATATCGGGCAGCCACGCGGGATACTGTCCCTTCGCGGCGTCAAGGAAGATCATGTCGAAGGTCCTGCCCTCGGAAACGAGCTTTTTAAGGGTCTCCCCCGCATCGCCTTCGATAAGCTTTATGCGCTCATGTCCTTCCAGATTTTTCCTGGCATGAACGAGCCTCATCTCAACCTTCTCGAGCGTCGTGATCGTACAGTCGGCGGGCGCGTACTCATGCATATATAATGTCGAGAAGCCGACCGCAGTTCCGATCTCCAGAACTGCTTTCGGCTTTTGACTGGTCAGCATAAACCGCAGATATCTCTGCGTATCGCGTCTGATGATGGGAACGCCTTCGCTCAGGGCCCACTCTTCGAGCTGCCTGAGGTACGCGGGTTCGTCACCGTCGAGCGATTCCAAATACTTTGTTATATGTTCGTTTACGATCATGGCGTAGATTCCACATCCTCCACCGTCGTCTCGGCGTCAATGGACTGTCCGTAATCCGTGATGACCTTCAGGATATCGTCATAGGTCATCGAGGTGTTCAGCACAAAGGTTCCGGGCATGATCTCGTAGTCCTTTAACTTGAGCTTCAGGTAGAAGGAATACTTGCTCGTTACAAGCTTCGCATCTTCGAGCTTGCTCGCGATGTTCATCGAGCTCTCGCCTTTTAGTATCGTGACCTTTACGTCTCTTCCGGGCGCCGCTTCAACGGTCGTATTTCCGAAAAGCTGGTATGCGAAATCATAGCTGTAATTAGCAGCCTTTTTGATGCCGTATACCACCACCGCGTAGAAAATAACCGCGATGCCTATCGTCAATATTCCGAGCGCGAAGTTCAGCAGTATGCGTACCGCTTTGTTCGACCCTGACGAAGACTTTGATTTTGCCATAGTTTTCCCAGCTTTCTAAATCTAACGTTTATACTTCCATGATCACGGGAAGGATCACGGGGCTTCTGCGCATCCTCTTCCAGAGGTAATCGCTCAGCTCATCCTTAACCCTGTTCTTTATCCTGCTGTAATCCGTGATATTCCTGCAGTAGCAGTCGTCGAGCGTGCTGTTCACGACATCGGTGAGCTCCTCGATGAGTTCCTCCGACTCTCTCATGTAAACGAAGCCTCTCGAAATGATATCGGGACCCGATACAACCTCATGCGTCGCCTGCTCGATCGCCATGACTACCATGATAAGGCCCGCCTCGGAAAGCATCTGTCTGTCGCGCAGAACGACATTGCCTACGTCGCCGACGCCCAGACCGTCAACCATGAGTCCGCCCACCTGAACATGTCCGGTGATCGCAGCGCGCTCCTCGTTAAGCGTGAGCACGTCGCCCGAATTCAGAATAAATGCGTTCTCCTTCGGAATACCCATCGCCATCGCGATCTCACGCTGCATCGAAAGATGTCTGTACTCGCCGTGTACGGGAATGGCGTATTTGGGCTTTGTGAGCGCATAGATCAGCTTGATCTCTTCCTGGCTCGCGTGGCCCGAAACATGTGCGTCCGAATAAATGACCTTCGCTCCCTTCTGCGAGAGCTCGTTTATCACCTTCGTGATATTCTTTTCGTTGCCCGGGATGGCCGAAGAACTGAATATTACAACGTCTCCGGGTTTAAGCGTAACCTTCTTGTGAATGTTCGAGGCGATCCTCGAAAGCGCCGCCATGGCCTCTCCCTGGCTGCCCGTGGTTATGAGCACGAGCTTGTCGTCCGGGTAGTCCTTCATGGTCTCGATCGGAATGATCGTGGTGTCCTTAGCCTTTACATAGCCGAACTCAACAGCCGTCGATACGACATTGACCATGCTTCGGCCTTCGATAACGACCTTCCTTCCGAATTTCTCGGCGGAATTGATGATCTGCTGTACGCGGTCGACATTCGACGAGAAGGTCGCCACGATGATCCTGTTCTGGGCGTTGTCCGCGAAGATCGTATCAAAGGTCTTTCCAACCGTCTTCTCCGACATCGTAAATCCGGGTCTCATCGCGTTCGTCGAATCGCACATGAGCGCGAGCACGCCCTTCTTGCCGAACTCGGCGAATCTCGCAAGATCGATCGTCTCGCCGTATACCGGAGTGAAATCGACCTTAAAGTCGCCTGTGTGGATAACGGTTCCCGCGGGTGAATGGATGGCCAGCGCGCATGCGTCCGCGATGCTGTGGTTCGTCCTGATGAATTCCACCCTGAAGTCGCCGAGGTTGATGTTCTGGCCGTAAACAACGGTCTTCAGCTTCGCCTTCTTCGGAACCGGATGCTCTTTTAATTTGTTCTCGATAAGGGCAACGGTAAGCCTGGTCGCGTAAACGTTGACCGGGATCTCGTTCAGCACGTAAGGCAGGGCTCCGATGTGGTCTTCATGTCCGTGCGTGATGACAAAACCCTTAACTTTATCAATATTTTCCTTGAGGTACGAAACGTCCGGAACCACCAGATCGATGCCCAGCATCTCGTCCTCGGGAAATGCGATACCGCAGTCCACGACTATGATCGAGTCTTCATACTCGAACGCCGTGATGTTCATACCTATCTGTTCAAGTCCCCCAAGAGGTATGATCTTAAGGGATGACAAATTCTTTTCTGTTTCTTTTTTCTTACTCATATTCTCCTAAATAATAATTCGCCGGATGCGGCTTACTTCCTTTATTCGTCCTCTTCGGGGACCAGATCCACTTCCCCGTCCAGAAGTTCTTCAAGAAGCCCCGCTACGGCTTCGATCTCTTTTTCATCTTCTACAAATTCGTATGTAAGGTCTTTGTCGGAATTCTTTGCAACCTGCTTCATGATGTAGGCCATGGCCTCATCGTCATCCTCGCTCTCGGTCACCAGCAGGTAATTGGTGCCGTTCAGCTTTGCTTCTTCAATAACGAAGAACTCGACCTTCTCTCCGTTCTCTCCGGTAAAAAGTATCTTCTCCATCTGTGTCAGTGCTCCTTCCAATGTGCAGGTCACGCCTGTTCACGCAGTCCGGGGTTTGCGTCAAGGTAATTCTGAAGTATCAGGGACGCCGCGAGCTTATCGACCACCTGTGCCTTCTCGGTGTAGTCAAGACCTGCCTCGTCAAGTACTCTGTGCGCCTCCACCGTGGTCAGGCGCTCATCCCACATGAGAGTCTCGAGTCCGGTACGTCTCTTTACATCTTCGGCAAAGGCTCTGCAGGCAGCCGCACGCTCACCCTCGCTTCCGTCGAGACGCTTCGGGAGCCCGACGACTATCCTCTGTGCGCCGTACTCCTGGCATATCTCCTCTATGCGCGCAAAAGTCTGGCGAAGCTTATTCTCATGCTTTCGCCGTATGGTCTCCAAAGGCTGCGCGGTAATGAGCAGCTCGTCGCTTACGGCCACGCCGCACGTCATGGCTCCGAAATCAAGTCCGATAATACGCATGCAATTTCCTCTGATCAGTTATTCTGTACGTCGAAATGTGTACGAATGTACTCACGGAGCAGCTCCTCGATGATCTCATCGCGCTCAACGCGCATGATCTGGCTGCGGGCTCCGTTATGATTCGTGATATAGGTGGGATCTCCCGACATGATGTATCCCACGATCTGGCTAACAGGATTATAGCCCTTCTCGGTCAATGCGACATAGACGCTGTCGATCGTGTCCTTAACGATCAGGTTCGCGTCGTTCTGGATCTTAAAATACTGTGTGTTTGAATTTCCCTGCATTATATATACCTTCCTTCCGGCCTTTCCGGCCAAAAACCTTATCAATTCATTATATCTCACAAAATGGCTTTTTTCAATCCCAAAAGATATTCTCCGTTCAGGAACCCTCGCGTGCAGACCGTGACAAAACGGTTGACCGGATCTTCGTCAAACTCATCGCACGGTACGGCAACGCTCACATATCTCGCGGTAAGGCCGGTGTAATAGTCCTTTCCTTCGATACTCTGAACACTCTCGACCAAGATCGTCTCGTCACGGTCGGCAAAGATCTCCATGAAATCATGATGGTTCTTCCTGTCGATAACGGCAAGCGTCTCGCTTCTTTCGTGCTTTTCCGCCTCGGTCAGCTGGCCTTCCATGCGGTCCGCAACAGTGCCGCGGCGGCGTGAATACTTGAAAATATGCATCTTTGCGAAGTTTACCTTCTCCAGAAAAGCCTTTGAAGTCTCAAACTCTTCCACAGTCTCGCCGGGGAAGCCTACGATGACGTCCGTATTGATCGACGGATCGTCAAATACTTCTCGCAGCAGCTCAACCTTCTCATAAAACTCTGCCGTGTCGTAATGCCTGTTCATTCGCTTTAAAACGCTGTCGCACCCGCTCTGAAGGGACAGATGGAAATACGGACAGAATTTCGGCTCGGCCGCAAGCGCTTCGGCAAACTCCCTGCAGACAATGCGAGGCTCGAGAGATCCGAGCCGGATGCGCTCGATACCGTCGATCTTCGCTATCTGCCTGATCAGCTCGAGAAGCGGTGTGAAGTTAAACATAACATTGTCGTCATCCGCTGCTTTTGTCCCGTTCTGCGCCGTGGCCTTCTCATAATTCTCAAAACCGTAAGACGATACGTGGATACCGGTGACCACTACTTCCTTAAAACCTTTTTCGGCGAGGCCTCTTACCTCTTCGAGCACGCTCTCTGGCGTACGCGATCTCACGCGTCCCCTCGCGTACGGGATGATGCAGTATGTACAGAACTGGTTGCAGCCGTCCTCGATCTTCACAAAGGCTCTCACGCGCTCATCGCACGAATCGATCTTCATGTCCTCGTAGCAGTGCTCGTCCTTCATGGAGGTCACATACAGATTCGAGGGACTCCCGGGCTCCGCATCGGCGCTCATCTCCCGATGCGCCGGTTCCTCCGTCCGGTCTTTTTCCAAATACTCAGCTATCATCGCGATCAGCTCGCTCTTATGCGAATTGCCCGCGACTATGTCCGCCACGCCGCTGTCGATCAGCTCCTGCGCTCCGATCTGCGCATAGCAGCCCGTAGCCGCAACGATCGCGCCCGGATTGTTCTGGCGCGCCCTGCGCAGCATCTGTCTCGACTTGCGGTCGGCAATGTTCGTGACCGAGCATGTATTGATCACGAAAATATCCGCTCCGCCGTCAATCCCCTTGCAGGCACCGTCAAAATCAACGATCTCGGCGCCGGCTTCTTCGAACTGTCTGCGGATCGAATCCGTTTCGTATGAATTGACCTTGCATCCCAAAGACAGCAAAGCCACTTTTGTACCGTGAAATACGGGCTTGTCAGAATATTTCACAAATTATCCTTTCTGTTATTGTGCATGTTGCACAATTCGCATTCTCTAAAACTCTGTTTTGCATCCAAAATTCTTTTTAGCGGAAATATTGAGCTCTTTAAAGTTTATGAACTCTGCATATTGACTATTTCTTCACTAAATGTATAATATTATCGTAATCAATAAAACACAGATAGAAAAGGAGAAGGCAAATGAAGACAGTTAAAGTTAGCTTAAATTCAATTGATGCAGTTAAGTCATTCGTTAATGTTGTTACAAAGTATGACTCGGATTTCGATCTTGTTTCCGGAAGATATGTTATAGACGCTAAGTCGATCATGGGTATCTTCTCACTGGATCTGTCCAAGCCCATCGACCTCAACATTCATGCTGAGAACAATGCCGACGGCATTCTCGAAGAGCTTAAGCCTTACATCATCGGCTGATAAGCACAGCCACACAAGCGAAGCCTGCGGGCTTCATTCACTTAAAGATTTCAGCGGGTCGCTTACATGCGGCCCGCTTTAATTCTCTTATCCTATGTTGATCACTTCTACGGTTCTGATCGCTTCTTCGACCAGAGCTTCGATCGTACCCTCAAGCTTCTTTTCCGAGCGCTCTATCACGCCGATGATAGGCTTTGTCACGGGATGCTTCGCCACAAATATCGTGCAGCAGTCCTCGTAAGGCTCGATCGAGGTCTCATAAGTGTTTATCCTGAGCGCGATATCCACGATGTCCTGCTTGTCAAACGCGATGAGCGGTCTGTAAACGGGAAGGCTGCAGACGGCGTTCGTAGCCGCAAGACTCTGCATGGTCTGGCTCGCAACCTGTCCGATGCTTTCGCCGGTAACCAGTCCGAGCGACTTGCACTCCTTTGCGAAATGCTCCGCGATCCTCATCATATAACGTCTCATGATGATCGTAAGCTCATCTCTCGGGCACTTGTCGATGATCGCCAGCTGGACGTCGGTGAAATTAACAACATGAAGTCTGATGGGACCCGTGTATACACTGATCAGCTTCGCAAGATCGACGACCTTCTGCTTTGCCTGCTCGCTCGTATAAGGCGGAGCGTGGAAATAAGTCGCGTCTATCGCAACTCCGCGCTTTGCGATCATGTATCCCGCAACGGGACTGTCGATACCGCCCGAAAGAAGCAGCATCGCGCGTCCGTTCGCGCCTACGGGCATTCCGCCGGGTCCGGGGATGGTCTGTGTAAATACATAGGCGTTGGTACGGATCTCAACCTGAACCTTCACATCGGGGTCGTGAACGTCAACCGTAAGCTCAGGGAAACGCTCGAGCAGGTATCCGCCCATGTTCGAGCAGATCTCGGGAGACTGGATCGGATATTTCTTGTCAGCGCGGCGCGCCTCAACCTTGAACGAGAATTTCCTCTCGGGATATACAGCCTCGATAAAGTCGCCGACCTTCTGAGTAAGATTATCCCATGATGCGTCCTCGATGACTGCCGCGGGGCAGATCGCCCATACTCCGAAGATCGTCCTGATCGCGGCGATCGCCTCGTCGAAATCGTACTCTTCGGGGCAGGAAACGAATATCCTTCCCTGCTCTCTCACACAGGTAAAGCCGTCCGCTACGGCCTTAAGACGCTCTCTTACCTTATCGCAGAGCGCGTCCTCGAACACATATCTGTTCTGTCCTTTAATGCCTATCTCTGCGTATTTGATGAGCAAAGCTCTGTAGATCATTTAAAACCTCCGTATTATCTGAATAGCAATAATATTCTCTTTTATCTTCGCTGGAAGCGGTTGTACTTCGGAACCAGCTCTTTAAGCCGTTCTATCGCATAATCGATCTCTCCGGCGGTCGTATTCACCGAAAAACTGAAGCGCAGCGTCGAATCGAGCAGATTCCTGTCGACTCCGATCGCCTTAAGAGTGCCGCTGATGCCGGGATGGTTCGATGAGCAGGCCGAGCCCGAGCTCACATACACATGCTTCTCCTCGAGCGCATGCAGGAGCACCTCAGCCTTGATCCCGTCGAAGCTCACGCTCACGATATGCGGCGCCGTCTTCACGATGTCTTCCGGAGAGAAGCTGCCCACAGCGTTCACATGGGCTCCCGGTACCTCACCTATCCTTGAGATAAAATGCTCTTTGAGCTCATAGAGATGCGCGACCTTGGTCTGATGGTCGTCGTATATCTCCTTAACCGCCTCGCCGAGTCCCACGATCGCCGGTACGTTCTCTGTGCCCGAGCGTCTGTCCTTCTGCTGTCCGCCGCCAAAGATCAGAGGTCTCACCCTCACTCCGTCGGCAATATAGAGGAATCCGCTGCCTTTGGGTCCGTGGATCTTATGTCCGCTGACACTGAGCATGTCGATTCCCTCTTTTTTCGGATTTATCCTGTATTTGCCGTACGCCTGGATCGCATCGACATGGAAAATGATATCCTTTTTCTTCGCCTTTATCCTGCGCGAGATCTCCGCGATATCCTGCACGGCTCCGACCTCGTTGTTCACGTACATCACCGATACCAGAACGGTTTTGTCCGTGATCATATTCTCGAGTTCGTCGAGCTTAATGTGCCCGAGCGCGTCTACCGGCGCGAAATCCGCCTTAAAGCCGAAATCCTCTAGACTTAAGAGCGGGTTGTATACCGAAGGATGCTCGAAGCCCGATGCTATCACATGGTCTCCGGTCCTTCTGTGCGCGAGTGCGGCGCCTATCAGCGCCATATTGTTCGATTCGGTGCCGCCAGAGGTAAATACGATCTCCTTCGGCTGTACCTTAAGAGAAGCGGCTATTATCTCAGTCGCTTCTTTGATCTTCTGCTGTGCCTCAAAGCCCTTGTAATGCTTCGAGGACGGATTTCCGTAATCCTCGAGCATCATCTCTTCCACGGCCTTTGCGACCGCTTCTGAGGTCCTGGTCGTGGCGGCGTTGTCGAGGTACGCCTCTGTTATGGCATTTATTATTTCTTCACTCATCAATATCAGATCTTTCTAAAACAATTATCTCAGTCGAGTTCAAACATGATCACCGAAAGGATCGCAAGACCTGCGGTCTCGGTGCGGAGTATCCTTCTTCCGAGGCTAATGCATTTAAAGCCGGCTTCTATCGCCTGTTCGATCTCGCTTTCTTCAAAGCCGCCCTCGGGTCCGATAAAGATACCGACCGAACGCTTTCCGTGCAGGTCTCTTACAACCGACCTGGAATTCTCCATTCCGCACTCGGAACTGTCGGCGTTCTCATAGGGGATCAGGTTCACATCAAGCGTCTTCGCGTATTCCAGCGCCTGCCTGAAATTCATTACCTCGACGATCTCCGGTATAATGCCTCTCCCGGACTGCTTCGCAGCGCTTTCCGCAATGCTCTGCCAGCGCTCAAGCTTTCGCGCTTCCTTCTTCGCATCGTCAAGTTTTACGATCACGCGCTTTGTCATCACAGGGATTATCTCGTATACGCCGAGCTCTACGGCCTTCTGGATGATCAGCTCCATCTTGTCCTTTTTCGGCATCCCCTGGAAAAGGTAGATCTTCGTATCAAGCTCAGCCTTCGAGCCGAAGCTCTCAAGGATATCCGCGATCACGGTATCACGTTCAAACGACGCGATCCTGCAGTAATGGTCCGTTCCTTCGCCGTCGCAGACGATCAGCTCCTCGCCCGGCTTCATGCGGAGCACATTCTTAATGTGATTCACATCTTCACCGGTCAATGTGATCTGCGTCTCTGAAATATTCGATCTTTCGGTGTAAAAATGATACATTATTTCTTCCTCACGGTAAAGCTGACCCAATCCTTCATCCTGTTCACTTCGACGATCTCAAAGTCATTCTTAAGGAGAGCTGCGCGTACGTCTTCCTCTGCAGTATTGATGATACCGGAGCTGATGAAGTAAGCTCCGGGCTTCATAAACCTGCCGGCGATATCGCTCAAAGGAATGATAACGGGCGCAAGGATGTTCGCAACAACGACGTCATAATCCACGCCTATCTCTTCGCAGAGCGCCTCATCCTCGAGCACATTGCCCGTCGCGAAGCATATCTGGTCGTCGAGCAGTTCGATATCGGCGGGAGACGCATAAAATGCGGTCAGATCGTTCGTGTCCGCGTTCTCCACGCTGGTCCTTACGGCGTTGTCATCGACGTCAATACCGATCGCGCCCCAAGCTCCGAGCTTCATGCCTACGATTGACAGAATACCGCTTCCGCAGCCTATATCGAGCAGCCTGTCGCCCTTTTTGAGATACTTCTTAAGTCCCAGGATGCAGAGCTTCGTGGTCTCATGCGCGCCCGTTCCGAATGCGGTGCCCGGGTCGATCTCGATCACGAGATCGTCTTCCTTCGCGTCCGTCAGTTCTTCCCATGTGGGCTTGATAACTATCGAATCATCCACCCTGAAAGGCTTGAAAAACTGCTTCCAGTTATTGATCCAGTCCTTGTCCTCGGTCTCCGAAAGGATCACCTTCATCGAGCCGAAATCGCAGAACTCCGCGTACCGGGCTGCCGTCTGCTTTATCGCCTCTCCGATCGCCGCAGCGTCGGCGTCCTCATCGATATAGAAATGCACCTTTGCGCTGCCGTCATCGGGCGGAAGCTCGGGCAGGATATCGATGAACATGCTCTTTTTTTCCTCTTCGGTCAGAGGAACATTGTCCTCGATCTCGAAACCCTCAAGACCGAGCTCGTCGGCGATCGCGCCCATATAATCAAGCGCTTCTGTCGTAGTCTCTAATGTAAGCTTTTTCCATTTCATGGCATTCTCCTGATCAGGACCTGCTTTCGGCCGGCCCCTAAGGCTCCTGAAAGATCACTCTGCGGTCGTACCTTCTTCGCCTTCTTCAAGGCTCTCGTCCACAATGTATCTTAAATACTTCTGCCTCTCCACGCCGAGCATATAATTCCCGTTCGCCTCGAGCAGCGCGCCGTTCTCATCGTTTGATACAAGCGTATATTTTCCTGCGCCCGTGAGCACATCCTCTCTGGCGGGATCGCTCTCATAGACGGATTTCTCCGCAACGTAGAAATTAAAATCGTTGATATCCGCATCGGAGGCAATGAGCACCTCTATGCAGGGCCTTGATGCGTCGTCTCCGAAGGCCGCCTCGGAAACGGTGATGCCTTCGATTGATTCAACTCCGAGACGCTCGGCGTAATAAGCCTCCGCGAGATAATCCTCGTACATCTTATCCTTGTAGCCGCGCTCGTAATTGATGCCGGTCTCTGAAAGATCATAGCCGTAATATTCCTTGATCAGGTTCCAGAAGAAGCCGGGAGTCAGTTCTTCGGTATTCAGATCGTGAACAACGTCAAAGCAGTCGCGCATCGTATTCTTCGAATAATTGTAGCTTCTTACATAGCCGAACATCGTCATGGTGTAGAGCACCTGGAGCGAAGGGCTGGCCTGAACATGCGCGAATGTAAGATAAGGCGACAAAAATGCCTGAACGGGAGCGTCGAACATCAGCTTCGGATTCTCCATAACGGATTTGATCATATCCTCAACAAACGCCTCGCCTGCCTTGTCAAAATTGATCCATACAGCGGTCCAGAGCGTCTTGTCGGTGAACTCCTTCGGGCAGGTTCCCGCCTCGGTAAGTCCGCCTTCGATCGCTTTCGCGGCTTCCGCTCTTACAGATTCGGGCACCTGAGTGTTATACGCGCGCATTCCGTAAATGTCAAGTCCTCCGAGTCCCATGGCTCCGTCATATCCGATATCCGAGAGCGTATAAAGCGAGAAGATCACATCGTCTGCGGTAACGGGCGTTCCGTCGGCAAAGGTCAGGCCTTCCTTCAGAACGATCGTATATTTGTCGTAGGTCTTATCATCGGCGGGATCGGCATCGGCCTCGCCTTCCGCGGCCTCATCTCCGGTCCCGGGCTTAACGCCCTCATCGGTCTTTACGATCGAGTAAGCGATGCAGGGATAATCGATACCTGCGCGGATCTTGCCGTTCTCATCGATGTCAAACAGGCGCACCTGTGTCTGATCCACGATCTCGAGTTCCTTCTCTTCCGTGCTGTAGAACGGGTTAAGCTTTACCCAGGCTGCAGCGCCCGAAACGACCTGCTCGCCCTCTTCTTCAGCTGTACGGCTGAGTTCCTCCGCAGATACTCTGGTCAGAGGCATGTCGACGATCGGAGTGGGCGTGGGTATGGGAGTCGCTGTGGGAGCAACTGTAGGCGTCGCTTTGGCAGATACGCCAGGAGTGACCGAGGGCGTCGCGTCAATCGGCGTCGAAGTGTGCTTGCATCCGAATGCGAGCAATGCCGCCATGACGACCGCCACGGCGAGCACTATCCTTTTGGGATATAAAGTTTTCTTGTTCATGTTTCTTGCCTTTCATACGGACCTGCAAGGTCCTTTTAACATTTATGTCAGATCACCGTCTGTGTCTTCTGTCATTATGACTCAGGTAATACTGTTTTTTGTCTGAATACATCTCATTATCGGCACGGCTGAATACATCCTGATGAGACTTGTCCCTGCCGGGAGTATAGATCGCATAGCCCTTCGAAACGGCTATCTCGGGGAGTCCGTCGCTCCTGTCCTGCATTGCGAGCACGCCTTCGAACTTGTTCATCAGACGCTCTATCGTGGGCCGGTCGCATTTCAGGTCCACGACAAATTCGTCGCCGCCGATCCTGAATACCCTGTAGCCCTCAAATGCTGACGTAAGAAGCCTGGCAACCTTAATAATGGCCATATCTCCGCGCTCATGACCCTGCTCGTCGTTGATGTCCTTAAGTCCGTTTATATCGAACATGGCTACGCAGAAATCCGCAGTCCCGTTCTCGATCTCCTGATCGAGCAGATGAATATGCTCAAGATAAGCGGTCCTGTTCTCGAGTCCGGTCAGGCCGTCCCTGTACGCCTTGGCGCGCACATACCCTATCTGCCTGCTCATGTACATCTGAAGGGCCCTGATCTTGTCGCCCATCCGGAAAATGTCGTCGTCCGAGCCTTTGCGCTCGCCGGTGAATTCCTTGAGCAGTTCGGTACCGCCCTCAAAGACCGATTCGGTCGTAAGCTCGTTCGCCAGCGTTTCGATACCGTCCGTAAGACTGTTCAGTTCGTCGTATACCATACTGAAACGCTTTCTGAAACGGTACGCAACAACGAGCACCACAAGAATGCCCGCAAACAGCGATACGGAGCTGATCATGAGGATCGTCCGGAAGTAAACCTTCATCTTTTCTTCATACCAGTCAGCCGAAAAATCAACAGCCACTATACCGCCGACATTCCCCTTCGAATCGAACACGGGGGAATAAGCGCTGTAAAAGCGTCCCCATCTGTCCTCATACGCTATCTTGTCAACAGAGGACGTACCGAGACTGGCCTCATAGAGTGCATCCGTAAATACGATAGGTTCGCCGAACTCAGCCGGATCTGAGACAGTCGGATCGAGCGTGATAACGAAATTCTTATTGCCGAGATCACGTATGCAGTATATGTATGAAAGCTCGATATTGTCCTGATAGTACGTGAGCGTTCTCATGATATTCCGATACTCGGGCGTATTCTCGTCTTCCGCCGTGATGGTGCCCAGAATATCTCCGTCTATCATATCCGCCGCAGTGTTGGACACATCGAGCATTCTGTCACGGATCAGAGACTTCAGCGCATCCGACGACTGCAATGCCAGCACGATGCCCAGCGTGGCGTTTACTATCAACAGGAATGAGCAGACAATTATAATATATAAGCTTGTTCTGCCGATCTTGTTTTTGATCATATCTCCTCCGGCTGTTAATGTATGCTGATTAATACGACTTACTATTATAACATATCTTTCAGTCCTGTGCCTATCGAATTTATTTTTCCGGAATTAATGATAGATCCGGTCACGCGTCCAAGGGCTTTCACATCCTCTAACAGGTCATTCGCCGTAACAAGCCGGCAGCCCGCTCCGCGGATGATGATCTGCTCGAGGCCGTCGGAGGTGGCCACGCTGATATCCGTCTGCTTCGCGTTCTCGTGCGCAAAACGCTCTATGAACTTATCCGCGGTCTCGGCCTCCTTCGTATAGACAACTATGATATTATGATGCCTGAAAAACTCGGTCGGATGGCCTTTTACACGGTACGCGTCGTATATTACGATCACCTTGCAGCCTTTCTGCGCCTGGTAATCGCAGAGAATGTCGTTAAGACGCTCCCTCGCACCGTCCACGTTGTCCTTCGTAAGCTCCGAGAGCTCCGGCCATTTGAAAATGATATTGTAGCCGTCGACCAGAAGGTATTTATCCTTCATGTCGAACGGATTCATAAACCGCTTCAGGCCGCTCGCATCGCTGCTCTTGCCGCTTTGTGCCGCGCCGGTTCCGCCCGCGGACGCCTTTTCTGCTTTATAATCCCGGTAAGCAGCGGCGCTGTCAGCTCTTTTATGTTTTCTGAACGGATTCCTGTAGGTCTTCTCTCTCTTGTTCGCGTGAGAGGTTTTGGCAATGATCGCGTCGATCTCATCGGTCCCGATCGGAGGTGCTTCACCCGCATGCGAGACAAAATTGATCGGCATCATCTGCTCGGGATCGGTCTCGGATACCAGCTCTCCGGTATCCTGGTCCCAGTCGAGATGCTTATAGCTGTCGACATCGTTCCACTCAACGACAAAGCCGGCTCCGTGCGCGCAGAATACCGATGACGAGGGATTGCGCAGATCTGCCTCGGGCACATAACCCGACGCCGCGACAACCTCATCGGTATTGTGGCAGGGCAGATATCCGTAAAATGAAAGATAAACGCTTCCCAGACCGCCCGTATAGGCTGCGACTTCCTTCGAATAGCCCTGCATCAGCGCTGCGGGCGCGATACCGGTAAGTCCAACCATATCGTCCGCGCCGACCTCGTACTGCGAAGTAATCCTTCCGCAGCGCGCCTCGACATCTGTCATCGCCCTTCCGCAGTTTACGCGCGGAAGCTCTATCGTGATCTCGTAATAAGGCTCAAGGAGCACGCATTTGCCTTCTGTACGGGCCCTCATAAGTCCCTGACGTATGGCGCGGTAGGTCGACTGTCTGAAATCTCCGCCCTCGGTATGTTTTAAATGCGATCTTCCGGCCACGAGCGCGATGTTCACATCGGTCAGCTCCGCTCCGGTCAGCACTCCCTTATGCTTCTTTTCGAAAATATGCGTAAATATGAGCCTCTGCCAGTTCAGCTCCAGGAAATTCGTTGAAACGCGCGATTCCGCGCCGATCCCGGATCCCCGCTCCGCGGGTTCGATCAGCAGCTGTACCTCGGCGTAATGGCGCAGCGGTTCGAAATGTCCGACGCCCAGCACAGGTTCGGAAACAGTCTCTTTATAGAGCACGCTTCCCCTGTCAAAATCCACGTCCTCTCCGAAGCGGTCCATCAGCTGCCTCTTCAAAATCTCCAGCTGGATCTCGCCCATGATCCTGATCTGCAGTTCCCCGAGTTCCGCGTTCCAGGCGATGCTCAGAGTAGGATCCTCTTCCTCGAGCTGCCTGAACTTCGGCAGGAGTCTCTGCAGGGCCGAACGGTCACGCGCAAGGACCTTATATGTCATTACGGGTACGATATCATTGGCTGCGAGTTCTTCCTCGCTGCCGAGTCCCTGTCCGGGATAAGTGGCGGTAAGGCCGAGCACCGCAACTACCATGCCCTGCTCCGCCGCATCTGCCGTATCGTATTTCTCGCCGGAATAAACCCTGATCTGCGTGATCTTCTCATTATACTCAACAGCTTCCGCCTCAGGTGTTTCTTCCGTGGGCTTACGTAAAAGCAAAGGCTCTTCTTTTACAGCCTCGTAAGTGATCACGTCCCGGTTCTTTAAGACTCCGCCCGTGATCTTCATATATGTCAGCCTGTTCCCGTCGGTATCGCGTCCGATCTTGTACACGCGCGCACCGAAAGCATCCTCGGGATAAGGAACGGGCGCAAATCTTGCCAGTCCGTCGAGGAATTCATCGACTCCGTCGAGTTTCAGCGCAGAGCCGTAAAAGCACGGAAAAAGCTTCCTCTCGCCGATCAGCGCACGGACCGTATCGTCCGTGAGTTTCCCGGTCTCCAAGAAGCTTTCCATCACGTCTTCATCGCACAGAGCTATCTTCTCATCCAGCTCATCCGCCGCAAAATCGACGCATCCGTCCGAAAGCCTGCCCTCGAGCTGAGCCTGCAGCGCGTCCTTATCGCAGCCCTCGCGGTCCATCTTGTTGACGAAGATGAAGGTAGGGATGTCATAGTGATCGAGCAGCTTCCAGAGCGTACGCGTATGCGCCTGAATGCCGTCCGTTCCGCTGATTACAAGGATAGCCGCGTCGAGCACCGAAAGAGCTCTCTCGGTCTCCGTGGAAAAATCCACGTGCCCGGGCGTATCGATCAGCGTGAATTCTGCGTCTCCGCGCGTAAATACGGCCTGCTTCGAGAAAATAGTAATTCCCCGTTCACGTTCGAGGGCATAATTATCAAGGAAGGCGTCTTTTTTATCGACTCTTCCCAGCCTGCGGATCCTGTCGCATTTGTACAGGATTGCTTCGGATAATGTCGTCTTGCCCGCATCAACATGAGCGAGGATTCCTATTACAAGTCTGTGCATATATTATTTAAAAAATCTCTTTTTCTTTCCTTCCTCGGGTCCGGCGCTTCCGCCCATAGCCTCGTCGAACTTCTTCAGGAGTTCCTTCTGCTCGGAATTGAGCTTGGTGGGAACCTGAACAATGAGGGTTACGTAATGGTCGCCCCTTACGTTCTTGTCGCGTACCGAAGGAACGCCCTTGCCCTTAAGCCTGATCCTGGTCTCGGTCTGTGTTCCGGGCTTTACGTCATAGATCACATCGCCGTCGATCGTGGATATCCTGATCTCTCCGCCGAGAGCCGCAGTAGCGAAGCTCATCGGAGCAGTGGAGTAAATGTCCATTCCGTCACGCTGGAAAATAGGATGGTCGCTTACGCTGACCTCAACGTACAGATCGCCTCTGGGTCCGCCGTTCTCGCCGGGCTCACCCTTCCCTGAAATACGGATGCTCTGGCCGTCGTCGATACCTGCGGGTACGGAAACCTGGATCTTTTTGCGCCTCGAGATATATCCCGAGCCGTAGCAGTTCGGGCACTTATCCTTGATGATCTTACCTGTGCCGCGGCAGTCCGGGCATGCCTGAATGCTCCTGGTCATGCCGAAAAGAGTCTGCTGCGTGTACGCAACCTGTCCCTTACCGCCGCACTTCGAGCATGTGGTGGCGCTGGTGCCGGGCTTTGCGCCTGTTCCGTGACAGTTCTCGCACTCTTCCTTCAGCGTGATCTCGAGCTCCTTATCGACGCCCTTCATGGCCTCGTCAAAGGTGATCCTTATGCGTGCGCGAAGATTTGCGCCCTTCTGGGGACCTGTGGGATTACGTCTGGCTCCTCCGCCGAACATACCTCCGAACAGATCTCCGAACAGGTCGGTGAAGTCCATGCCGTTGAAGTCAAATCCACCGCCGCCCATGCCTCCGTTTTCGAAGGCCTGATGTCCGAACTGGTCGTACTGACGGCGCTTATCGGGATCCGAAAGCACAGCGTACGCCTCTCCGACCTCTTTGAACTTTTCCTCGGCGGTCTTATCACCCGGGTTTGCGTCGGGATGATACTTTTTGCCGAGGGTCCTGTAGGCCTTTTTAATTTCATCGGCCGACGCGTCTCTCGAGACACCGAGGACCTCATAATAATCTCTTTTCTCTGCCATAATGTTCTATCCTTTTCCCCGTGCAAAGCTGTCTTCGATGCACGGGACATCATTGTTTATACCCGAATGG
The DNA here is from genome assembly GCA_947304065.1 of uncultured Clostridia bacterium. Classification (GTDB taxonomy): domain Bacteria; phylum Bacillota; class Clostridia; order Lachnospirales; family Lachnospiraceae; genus RUG11977. Next base: position 24,914 of record CAMZAI010000002.1, read on the forward strand.
GGCGAGACCGTAAGGCCCCACCCCGTCCGGACATCAAAGAACCCTCAAAACCGGATCCTCTGTATTATTTCAAGCATTATACTTCTTTATAGTCCGCATCGACAACATCGTCGTTGCCGCCGTTGTTCTGCGAAGCGCCTGCGCCGCCGTCGAAGCCTGCGCCGCCCATGCCGGCACCGTCAAAACCTGCGCCAGCGCCTGCTCCGGGGCCTGCCTGACCTGCAGCCTGAGCCTGCTCGTAAACCTTCTGGAAGAGGCTCTGTGAATCGGTCATCAGCTTCTCCTTGGCTGCCTTGATGTCCTCAACCTCGCCCTCGGTCATTGCCTCGGGATTGGTCTTCTGCAGGAGCTCCTTGATCCTGTCTATATCTGCCTGAACGGTGGCCTTATCGGACTCAGCGATCTTGTCGCCTACATCGGCGAGTGCCTTCTCGGTCTGGAATACGATCGAATCGGCCTCGTTGCGTGTATCAACGGCTTCCTTACGTCTCTTATCCTCAGCCTCGTACTGAGCTGCTTCCTTAACTGCGCGATCGATCTCGTCATCGCTCATCGAAGTACCCGATGTGATGGTGATATGCTGCTCACGGCCTGTGCCCTTATCCTTTGCGGATACGTTAACAATACCGTTCGCATCGATATCGAAGATAACCTCGATCTGAGGCACGCCGCGTCTTGCGGGAAGAATGCCGTCGAGTCTGAACTGTCCGAGGAGCTTATTGTCCTTTGCGAACTGTCTCTCACCCTGGGTTACGCGGATATCAACCGCGCTCTGGTTATCCTCTGCAGTCGAGAATACCTGGCTCTCACGGGTAGGGATGGTTGTATTTCTCTTAATGATAGGTGTAGCGATACCGCCGAGGGTCTCGATAGCCAGTGTAAGAGGAGTAACATCGAGAAGAAGGATGTCGCCCGCTGCCTTATCGCCGGCCAGCTTGCCGCCCTGGATGGAAGCACCGATAGCTACGCACTCATCGGGGTTAAGAGTCTTTGAAGGCTCATGTCCGGTAAGCTGCTTAACCTTTTCCTGTACGCAGGGAACACGTGTCGAACCGCCGACAAGAAGAACCTTGCCGAGTTCAGCAGCTGTGATGCCTGCATCGCGGAGCGCGTTCTGTACGGGAACCGCGGTGCTCTCAACGAGATCGTGGATCAGCTCTTCGAACTTAGCCCTTGTGAGGTTCATGTCGAAGTGCTTGGGGCCGTCCTGGTTCGCTGTGATGAAGGGCAGGTTGATATTGGTAGTGGTCGAAGAAGAAAGCTCCTTCTTAGCCTTTTCTGCCGCTTCCTTAAGTCTCTGAAGAGCCATCTTATCTGTTGAAAGATCGATGCCCTCCTGCTTCTTGAACTCGTCGATCATGTAACGGGTAAGTCTGTCATCGAAATCATCGCCGCCGAGTCTGTTATTTCCTGCGGTAGCCAGAACCTCGATAACGCCGTCGCCGATATCAATTACGGAAACATCGAATGTACCGCCGCCGAGATCGTATACCATGATCTTCTGCTCTTTTTCGTTATCAAGACCGTATGCAAGAGCCGCAGCTGTGGGCTCGTTGATGATACGCTTAACATCAAGGCCTGCGATCTTGCCCGCGTCCTTGGTAGCCTGACGCTGTGCGTCGTTGAAGTAAGCGGGAACGGTGATAACCGCCTCGGTTACCTTCTCGCCGAGATAGTTCTCAGCGTCTGCCTTCAGCTTCTGAAGGATCATGGCCGAGATCTCCTGGGGCGAATACTTCTTGTCATCGATGGAAACCTTGAAATCGGTACCCATGTGACGCTTGATCGATGAAATGGTCTTGTCGGAGTTTGTAACCGCCTGACGCTTTGCAGCATCGCCGACGAGACGCTCGCCGTTCTTTGCGAACGCAACTACTGAAGGTGTGGTTCTTGCGCCTTCGGTGTTAGTGATAACTGTGGGCTTTCCGCCTTCCATAACAGCTACGCATGAATTTGTTGTACCTAAGTCAATACCAATGATCTTACTCATAACTTTATCCTCCTGATGATATCAATATATTTCACCGGAGCCATTTTACGGCTCCTGCTGAACTTACAGGTCAATTAGTTGGCTACCTTTACCATCGAGTGTCTTACGACGCTGTCGCGGTACATATAGCCCTTCTGGAGCTCTTCGCTGACCGTGTTCTCACCGAACTCGTCATTCTCCTCATGCATTACCGCATTGTGGAGATTCGGATCGAATTCCTTTCCTACCGCCTCGATAGGCTTAACTCCGGCCTCCTCGAGCGACGACATCAGCTGCCTGTATACCTTATCCATGCCCTGAACGAAAGGATCGTCCTTCTTATCCTCGGGAACGCTTGCGAGTCCGCGCTCAAAGTTGTCTATGGTCGGGAGTATCTTCTCAACGATGCTCTTCGCGCCGACCTCAAACATCTGGGCCTTCTCTTTATCGTTTCTCTTGCGGAAATTATCGAACTCCGCGAGATTCCTCAAAAGTCTGTCGTTAAGTTCCTCAACCTTGCCGGTGAGCTCCTCGATCTTTACATCCTTCTTGTCTTTCTTGTCCTTTTTCGTGAACAATGAGACCTTTTTCTTTTCCTCCGAGCCTTCCTCAGCCTCTTCGCCTTCGTCTCCGATCGGGATCTCTTCTCCCGCGTCTTCTTCGAGGACTTCCTCAGCGGCCTCGTCTTCCGCCTTCTCAGCGGCTTCCTCGGCAGCCTTGCGAATGGCTTCCTTGATAAGCTCTTCCTTTACGTCTGACATCTTGCATCCCTTCCTGTTTACTACTTGTTTTTGAATATCGAATCGAGATCGTTCATCAGATTCTTAAGAGTCGCGACAACCTTCTCATAGTCCATTCTCTTCGGTCCGATGATGCCGACCTTGCCGTAAACGCCCTCATCCATCCTGTAGGTGGCGGTGACAACGGAGCAATCCTTCATCGAGTCGATCGGGGTCTCGCCTCCGATATAGACCTGAATGTCGTTCTTCGGCTCGTCGTCATGCCCGCTGCCATCCAGCTTATTATCTATCAGCTCCGCGAGCTCCTGCTTATCCTCGAGCGTGAACAGAAGGTTCTGCGCCGTCGCGGTATCGGTGAGCTCCGGATACTTGAAAAGATTCGTGGCACCGCTCGTATAGACCTGTATCTGGCCTTCCTCTTCCATCGAATTCGCAACCGCGTCGAGAATGTCTCCGACCAGGGATGTATGCTCGCCGGCCTGCTCCTTCATCTTCTGGACGATGCCGATATTTATCTCTTCGAGATCAAGTCCCACAAGGAATGTGTTCAGGATCAGGTTAAGCTTCAGAACCACATCCTTCTCAACAGGTTCGCTCACGGGAATGATCTTGTTCTTCGGGATATTGCCCTCAAGAAGGATAACCGCGAGTATGTGGGTGGGATCGACCTCGGTAAGCTGTATGAACTTTACCTTACGGCTTCTGTATTTCGGCGTGGTGATCATGGTCGCGTAGTTCGTATTGACCGCGAGGAGCTTAACAACCTGCTGGAGAAGTGTCTCGATCCTGTCGGACTTCTCCGTGAGCTGGTCGCGCATCGTGTTAACCTCTTCGACCTTCTCTTCCATCATCGTATCGACATAAAGACGATACCCCTTATCCGTCGGAATACGTCCCGCGGAAGTATGGGGCTGGATCAGATAACCGAGCTCCTCAAGGTCCGCCATCTCGTTACGGATGGTAGCCGAGCTGAGGCTCAGGTCGGTGTACTTGGAGATCGTGCGCGAACCTACCGGCTCACCCGTCTCCAGGTAATTCCTGATGATAGCCTGAAGTATCTTCACTTTTCGATCATCGAGCTGCTCCATCTTTAATCTCCCGCAATACTAAGCCAAATTAAGATCTCCGCTTCCGGTTGTTAGCACTCAATCAGTAGGAGTGCTAATACCCTATAACAATATACCTCTACCCGTTTTTATTGTCAACATTGAAAATATAAAAAAAATGTAAAAAGAAAACGGGCCTTAATGACCCGTTTTTATCAGTATAAAGTTACTGTTTGTAATGGCATTTCCCGCTCATTGCACAAGTGCCGCAATCGCAGCCGCAGGAAGCTTTTCCGCTTCTCTTATCCTTTACCATCTTCCTGACAATAAGGAAAACCACTGCTATCAGCACCAGCGATATAATTATCGTAGCTGCATTGGCCGAGATCCATTCCAACATGACCGTATTCCTTTCTGTAATTCAGCTCGGAGAAAAACACTCTGTCAGATAATGCTCAGCAATTCACCTATATTTCCTATCTTCGCGTCTGCCTTTTCATACGATGCGGCATCTCCGATACCAATGCTGTAAAAGCCTCCTGCGTTGGCTGAATCTATGCCGGCAACCGCGTCTTCCACCACGGCGCATGCCTGGGGTGAAAGGCCGAGATAATCGGCTCCCTTTAAAAACACTTCGGGATCGGGTTTGGACTTTGTAATATTTGTCCCGTCAGAAACCGCATCAAAATACTCTGCCAGCCCGGTCAGCTTCAATATAAGCTTTGCGTTTTTGCTCGAACTGCCTACCGCTGTCTTTATCCCGCGCCTTTTCAGCTTGATCAGCGTGTCTCGCACATCCTGCGTCACTGCTTCAGGCGTAAGCGACCGCAGCAGCGATACATAACGGTCGTTTTTCCGCTCCGCAAGGTTCTGCTTCTCTTCTTCGGTAAGAGAAAGATTACCGAGCCCCAGAATTATATCGAGCGAAGCCATGCGGGAAACCCCGCGTAAAAGATTATTCTCTTTGCGTCCGAACGGAATCCCCAGTTCATCGGCGATCGACTTCCATGCCGTATAGTGCATCTCGTCGGTCGAGATCAGAACGCCGTCCAGGTCAAAGATAATACCCTGTTTCATACGTAATCCTCACTGTCTGTTTAGATTACGAACGCTTTCCCTTTCTACAAGACTGACCGGAAGAATGATCGACTTCTGCTCCACCGTTTCATGGCGGAACTGGGACAGCAGCATATCCACCGCAAGATAGCCCTTCTGTTCGGCATCCTGATGGATCGTTGTAAGTCCCGGATTTGTCAGCTGGCACAGATAGTTATCATCAAATCCGATGATCGATTTATCTCTGGGAACAAGAACTCCCTTCTCCCTTAAACCTGTCATGATGCCGGCTGCCAGTATATCCGCGGAAGCAAAGACTCCGGTGATCTCCGGTTTTGAAGCCAGATAATGTCCGAGTTTCTTACCCTCCGGAATGAATATCTCCTGCGTAAAAACAAGCGATGCGTCAAACGGTATACTGTATTCGGCAAGCGCCCTTTTGTATCCGTTGAGACGTTTTTCTACAACTCCGCCCTCACGGATCGTAGGCGATGCAAAGGCTATGACCTTATGCCCGTTCTCAAGCAGATGCCTGGTCGCTATATAACCGCCTTTTTCATCTTCGAGTCCGATATTAAATATATCCTTATCGTCCAGATAACTGTCGATCAGTACAAACGGTATTCCAAGATTCTTTACGCCTTCAAAGAAATCGTCGGCAAACACACCCGTCAGGATCACACCGGACAGTTTCCAGCTGCGGCGCAGCGATTCAAGCGCCTGCGCATCCTCAACCGACCGTATCATTAAGAAATAGCCCTCTTCGCGGGTTCTGAACTCAATCCCCTCAACAAACGACCCCTGGAACGGATCGCTCATCGTGCTTCCCACATTCGTCGGGGTAATATGCGATATTACCCCGATGATATATGATTCGTCGTTGACCAGTGTTCTCGCCGTCATGCTCGGGACATAGTGCTCCCGTTCAATGATAGAGCGGATCCTGTTGACCAGCTCGGGTGAAACCCTGCTGGACCGATTGTGTACAACATTCGAAACGGTCGTGATGCTCACACCCGCTTCGGTTGCGATATCCTTCAAAGTGACCATGCCTTTTTACTCCCTTATTTCTCGGCTAAAGAGTACCATTTTTTCAAGTCTCATTTCAAGTCTTTTTGTTCAATTCTTTAGTTTTTCATATGGAAAACGTTCGCATTAAGCCGGTTGATCAATTAAGACCTGCAACAAAATCCTTTATAGGAAGATCTCCGGGCTTTCCTGTTTCGTCAAGTGTAATGCCTGCCATTACATCCTCTGCGTTAATGGGCGCTACAGGCTCAGCAAAGCCGATCTCGTCGATCCAGATCACACAGGATGCAAATGCACGGATATGCAATGCATTTGTCATTCCGGGGAATCCCGACGCCTCAAGGTCGATCACAAGATCCTGCCAGTCGGTCGTGATAGCCGGGTGGCTGCCGTCCGCGAGCACAAGATCCGAGAAACGTGCAGCATAGAACTTAGCGTCTTCGGGATGCCAGTCCATGATAAGCTTGTTCTCTTCGCCGCCTTCGGCACCCTTTACGCGGATCACCAGATACTTGCAGTAGGAAACACCCTCGAGTGCCCACATATTAACGGCTTCACCCCAGTTGCCCATCCAGTCGCCGGCATGTGCATAATAATCGTCCTCGGTCTCATAATCCTCGGGATCGTATTTCTTGGGACGGTAATCGAGCTTGATCGCGCCGTCTTCGTTCTTTCCGCGAAGGTTTGCCCAGTTGTCCCACCAGATATTAACACCGTTAGGTCCGAGTTCAGGCTTGTTATCGGGATCACGGTCATCAAAATTATCCCAGAGGTAAGCAATCTCTACACTTGCAGTATCAGTAACGCCAAGGTACTCCCTGATGGGAAGATCGCCGGGTTTGCCGGATTCTGGTACGGTAAAGCCGGCAATGATCGTATCTGCGCTTGTTGCATCGATAGGCGCAATAGGCTCTGAGAACACAAGCTCATCAAGCCAGATCACGCATGCTTCAAATGCGCGGATATGAAGAGCATTTGTCATTCCGGGGAAACCTGAAGCTTCAAGGTCAATAACAAGATCCTGCCACTCGGTGGTGATCACGGGATGGCTGCCGTCAGCAAGAACAAGATCCGAGAAACGTGCGGCATAGAATCTGCTGTCCTCAGGATGCCAGTCCATGATGAGCGATGACTCTTCACCGCCTTCGGCGCCCTTAATGCGAATAGTCAGATATTTGCAGTAGGAAATACCCTCAAGCGACCACATATCGATCGCCTCGCCCCAGTTTCCCATCCAGTCTGCCGCATGTGCAAAATAATCATCAAGAGATTCAAAGTCCTCAGGATCAAAATCCTTGGGACGATAATCAAGCTTAACAGCTCCGTCCTCATTCTTCGCACGAAGGTTAGCCCAGTTGTCCCACCAGATCGATGCGCCGTTGGCTGCAGTATCAGGCTTTACATTAGGGTCACGGTCGTCAAAGTTGTCCCAGAGGAAAGTTGAGGGAGCATCGGCCACAACGGGTGTTGAAGGCTCAGTGATATCAACCGTAGGTTCTTTAGCAGGTTCCTTGGTAGGCTCTTTCGTTTCGGGAGCCTGTGTCGTTGAACCTGTTGACTGAGGCTGCTCAGTTTCTGTCTTCTGACCGCATGCAGTCAGCGATAAGATCATAATTACTGTCAGCGCAAATGCGAGTAACTTTTTCATACTTCTCCTCCATAAATAAGTGTTTTGTGATCAAAAAAGTGATTGGTTTTTCAATAGGTTTAACGTTAAACTTGTTGTGATTTCATTATATCATCGCATTTTTTTAATTGTCAAGCCTGATTTTGGTCAAAAAAGTGCTAAAAAACGTTTTTTTCGCTTGCTCGGAAGCCATTCTGAGTGTATAATCTTTTCAAGATGAGTTTAACGTTAAACTTTTGACAAATCCGAAAGGGGTATTACAATGAAAATAAGGATGGCATTATATGCCAAAACAATCATACTAAGCATTGCCGCTGTGCTGCTTCTGTCGTTTTCGATCTTCATGTTCGTCTCGCCGAAAGCTCCGCGGCTGCATCCCAAAAGTACAGGCGGTGAAAGCGAAACGAAACTCATATTATATGAAGGACCAAAAACCATGACCTCCTCTCAGAACGTCCGTGTCAGTGCAAACGGTCACGAACTCTTTGTTTACGATGTTATGGTCAATCACAAGCATATATGGGACGCCAATACAGTACCTGCTGACACTCCGGTCACCTATTTTGATTTTGAAGGTACCGTAGAACTCGATCTTACTGCCCCGGGCCTCAGCGATCAGGTCACGATTGCTTCGGTATTACCGACCTCATGCGGTATCATTCCTGTTATCGAAGACGGACATGTACGCTTTACGATCACGCAGCCCGGTCAGTACACTGTCGTTTACAATAATAATGTAAACAAAGCGACACATATCTTCGCCAACGCTCCGGAGACCGACGTTCCTTCCCCCGATGATCCAAATGTCTATTACATAGGTCCCGGTGAATGGACTATGGACGCGATCACCTTAACGGACGGCCAGACGCTTTATCTCTCAGGCGGAGCTGTTCTGCATTCCGTTGTTTCTGTTAGCAATGCCAAAAATGTCAGAATCTGCGGCCGCGGAATGATAGACGGTTCCGACTATCCCGCATGGAATCAGCCCGGCGCCTATGCGCGTGTTCCGATTGATCTGAATCATGCTAAGGATGTCACGGTTGAGGGCATCTCGATCGTTAACTCCAACTGCTGGAATTTCAATTCCTTTGCATCGCAGCGTGTAAATATTAACAATGTCAAGATCATTTCCGGAAGACAGAACGGTGACGGCTTTACGTTCCAATCCTGTACCGACCATCTCGTGACGAACAGTTTCGCCCGTACCTGGGACGACTCGCTTGTCGTAAAGAACTACTCTTCTTCATCAAAGGGAATAACCTTCCGCGGTGTTCAGATTTGGACCGATCTTGCGCAGTCGATGGAGATCGGCTACGAAACCGATAAGGGCATGACTCTTGACCCTGAGATCAGCGATGTTACGTTCGAAGACATAACCGTTCTCTATAACTTCCATAAACCGGTCATCAGCATCCACAACAGTGACGACGCCTTTGTGCACGATGTCGTTTATCGCAACATCACTGTCGAGAACGCGTTCATGCAGGGCGATAACGGAAGCAATAAGGAACTCATAGAGATGTCGCTTCAGAAATCCGGCTGGTCTACGGTGCGCGATGAATACGGAACGATAGACAATATCCTGATCGACGGACTGAACGTAATGAATACTGCCGACGGTAAGGTCCCCGCCTCCAGATTCGCGGGGCAGAGCGATGAATATCGCATCACAAACGTTACAATGAAAAACATCACTGTCCTCGGAGAAAAGATATCCGATCTGAAAGCCATGAAGGCTTCGGTCAATGATTTCTGTGACGGAATAACGGTAGAATAAGGAGGACAGTCATGAATCAAAAACTTAATATCATACTTTCAGTGATCATTGCACTTTCGATCGTATCAAGCGGTATAGCGTTTTTTACGCCCTCAGGTGCAGCACCTGATCAGGGCGTCACGGTTATTGCGGCACCGGAGCAGACAAAAGCCGAACGTCCGCCCTGCTTCCCCGATCCCGAAGCGAATTATATCAAGCTTCCGGAAACAGAGAATCTGGCTCTCAACAAACAGGTATCATCCGGTGAATATACAGATGTCTATGTCGAATCCAATGTAAACGACGGAAAAACCGATACCTATTGGGAAAGCAAAGGTTTCCCTTCAGAGATGACTATAGATCTTGCAGGCAGTTTTAAGATATCAACCGTTGCGGTAAGGCTTAACCCTTCTGCCGTATGGGAAGCCAGAACTCAGGAGATCGCGGTTCTGATCAGTACCGACGGGGCTCAGTTCACGGAAGCTTCCCCCGCGACGCGTTATACGTTCGATCCTGCTACAGGCAACCGTATAAGAATTGACTTCGCATCATCCGATGCACGGTATGTAAAGCTGGTATTCACGATGAAGTCCTCAGCAAGGACAGGCGGCGCGCAGGCTGCGGAGATCGAAGTTTACGAATAAAAAGATGTGGCTAAAACAAAAAGAGATAGGGCTCACTGCCCTATCTCTTTTATTGTATGAGCTTCATGCGTAACGGTTACAAGATAATCTCTTCCTCGCAGCGTTATCGGAAACTTTATTTCCGTGATCTGGTCAGGCAAATGCGGGTCAAGTGCTATTTCTCCGTCCCTGACCGTTAAACCTGCGAATCCCAAAACCGCGATCATCCATGCTCCGCCATTCGCAGCAGGATGCGTTCCTCCGATATATATCTCTCCTGCCCACTGCTTTCCGCCGCCCTTCAGGTCGATCGACGCAGTATTAATAAAATGCTTCCAGGCAAGCTCCGGCCGTCCTATACGGCAGGCTGTCAGAGCATACATACATGCTGAAAGGCTAGATCCGTGTTCCGTGCGAGGTTCATAATACTCCCAGTTGGCAGCTACTTCTCCGCAGCCGAAATTCCCGGGAAAAAGCGCCATCATCGCTATCACATCAGCCTGCTTGATGACCTGAGCCGTTCCGGCAACTCCGTGATCACCGCCCCAGTACTCACGCGGATTGACCAGGCGCGATCTTACCGTGTCCAGTGAACAGTCCTCCAGGTCAAAGTATCCGTCAAACTGCTCTATAACATTATCACGTACTGCAGGTCTGCGTATCCGTCCGACAATACTCCCGAGCAGCTCCCAGTCACTGGCATAACCCAGTCGTTCAAGAAGATCGGCAAACCATTCAGGTCTGTCAGCAAAGACCTCCTTCAATCGCAGCGCATTTTCCATGCAGGAACGGATCATGCAGTTCGTAAATGCGTTGTTCGAAACTCTCTCGTGATATTCATCCGGTCCGATCACATCCTGAAAATCGATTGTCTCGCAGTCAGGATGCGCACATGCGCGGCTGATGTAGAAACGGGCACATTCGAGTATGACTTCGGCGCCGCCCTGTTCGAGCAGAGTACGGTCTCCGGTGATCCGATAGTATTCCCACAGCGCATAGACAATATCGCCGCTGATATGGATCTGTTTGTCCCTGAAGTAAGTCCTGACAGGACGGTGGGTGAATA
>CAMZAI010000003.1 GCA_947304065.1 uncultured Clostridia bacterium
GGAGAGGGCATCGGCCGTTTTGGCGGCATGCCCTTTTTCATTAAAGGCGCGATACCGGGAGATACCGTTCTGGCGGGCGTGACCAAAATGAAAAAGACCTACGGATATGCCAGGATCGTAAAGATCCTCGATCCTTCCCCCGACAGGGTCGCACCGGCATGTCCGATCGCGGGACGATGCGGAGGCTGTCAGCTGCAGCACATGAGCTATGCCGCGCAGCTGAAGAATAAGCAGGATAAAGTCTTAAACGACCTCGTGAGGATCGGCGGGATCGCAAAGGACAGTTTTGTGTTCCCGGCCGGTGATGAGATCTGTGCTGCCGAAAGCAGCAAGGCTGCGGCAGACGGACGGATATCGTTTTACCCGATCATAGGCATGGATGGGCCGTATCACTACCGCAACAAAGGCCAGTTCCCGGTGGGGACTTCCAAAGACGGCAGCATTATCAGCGGTTTTTATGCCGGGCATACTCATTCGATCATCGATACCGGGAGCTGTATGCTCCAGCATCCGGTAACGGACCTGCTGATGGCGGCGGTGAAGGAGTATATGCGCGAGGCGGGAGTATCGGCGTATGACGAGGAGGCCGCTGCAGAAAAAGGCGCGTCACGCGGATCTGCGGATGAGCCCGGGATCGTGCGTCATGTGCTTACCAGAGTCGGATACAGGACCGGTGAGGTCATGGTCTGCGTTGTCATAAACGCCGAAAAACTTCCGAAAGAAGAGCTGCTGGTATCTAAGCTGGAAGAAGCGGTTTTGGACTACGATAGTAGAATAAAGAACCGGGCAGCAGGCACAGGCGCCGCCGATATACCTGCAGTGCCGGAAGATATATCTGAATACCGTCTGGCATCTGTCTCGCTGAATATCAATACCCGCAATACGAACGTGATCATGGGCGAGAAATGCAGGCTGCTCTTCGGCAACCTCTATATTACCGACTGTATCGGAGATATAAAGTATCGCATTTCCCCGCTCTCATTCTATCAGGTCAATCCCGTGCAGACGCAGAAACTCTACGCCACGGCGCTGGAGTTTGCCGGACTTACCGGCAATGAGACCGTCTGGGATCTGTACTGCGGCATCGGAACGATATCCCTGTTCCTGGCGCAAAGAGCGAAGAAGGTATACGGTGTCGAGATAGTCGGTCAGGCGATCGGGGACGCGCGCGCCAATGCGGAGCTCAACAATATCTCAAATGCCGAGTTTTTTGTGGGAGCGGCCGAAGAAGTCCTTCCCGCGAAATATGCGGCAGATCCTTCGATGCGCGCGGATGTCATCGTGGTAGATCCGCCGCGCAAGGGCTGCGATGAAGCACTTCTGGAGTGCATCACAAAACTGGAGCCGAAGAAGATTGTCTATGTTTCCTGCGATCCGGCAACGCTGTCCCGTGACGTGAAATACCTCGGGCAGCACGGCTATGCGCTGAAGGCGGTGCGCCCCTGCGATATGTTCCCGCAGACCAGCCATGTCGAAACCGTCGCCCTTCTGGGACGCAAAGACGCATAACCGTAAGAAAAGAAGGAGATCTCAAAGTGGAGAAATGCTTTCAAAAGAACCAAAAGAGGCGATTGGGAATAATCCTTATCCTGTGTGCGGCCTTACTGCTCGCGGGCTGCAGCGATAACAGGAAAGCCGCTTTGGCACCCGCCGGAGCGGAACATGCGGGGCTCTATGTAGACGGCACACAGCTCAGGACTGCGAAAGGCGAGCCGGTGGTTCTGCGCGGGATCAATCATGCACACTGCTGGTACAGAAGCTCGGACGAGATAGCTTTTAAAGCTATCGCCGATACGGGGGCAAACTGCATCAGGATCGTCTGCGCCTGCGGGATACAGTGGGACGCCGATACTGCGGAAAGTATCACCGAGGCTATAGAACGTGCGAGACAGCTTGGTATGCTGGCCATTGTCGAGGTACATGACGGAACCGGAGATAATGATATTGACACCCTTAAAAAAATCGGCGAATTCTGGTGCGGGATCGCGGATGTTTTTGCAGGTACCGAGGAATACTGCATACTGAACATTGCCAACGAGTGGTGCGGAAAGAGGAGCGCCGATATTTGGCGCGACGGATACGCCGCGGTTATTCCGATGCTGCGCGAAGCCGGGATCAAAAACGTCATCATGGTCGACGCACCGGGCTGGGGACAGTTCGGAAAAGCGGCGGTAAAGGCCGGAGTCGATATCTTCGAGTCGGATCCGGACCGCAATACGATGTTCTCGGTCCATATGTACGGATTTTCGGGCGGCTCTGAGCGCGCGATACGCAGAAACATTACCGCATCGACAGACAGGAATCTCTGCGTATGCGTCGGAGAGTTCGGATATAAGCATTCGGACGGGGATGTAAAGGAAGAGTATCTGATGCGTTACTGCACGGAGCAGGGGATCGGGTATCTCGCCTGGAGCTGGAAGGGAAACAGCGGCGGCGTGGAATATCTGGACCTTGCGACGGAGTGGGACGGAAGCGTCCTTTCGGCCGACTGGGGTGAAATATTCGTGAACGGGGAATACGGAATACGCGCTACATCGAAGCCGGTGATATCCGCGGTTTCACCGTGAGTCAGCACGCTCTGTATGACAGATGAGATCACAGACCGAAAAGGAGATCATATGACTGTATACGAAAGACTTGCCGCATGCGGCAGCGAAAAATACAGGGATTTCCAGAGCAAGCTTGTTCCGAATATCCCGAAGGAAACGATACTCGGCGTCAAAACGCCCGACATGCGCAGGATCGCGAAGGAGATAAAGGGTACGAAGGAGGCGGAGGATTTCCTCACAGAGCTTCCGCACAAATACTATGAGGAGAACCTTGTGCATTTCTTCCTGATCTCGATGATAAAGGATTTTGACGAATGCGTCGGAGAAGTCGAGCGGTTCCTGCCTTACGTGGACTGCTGGCCGGTCTGCGACCAGTCGAGCCCGAAGGTTTTTGCAAAGAACCATGAGAAACTCCTTCCACTGATCAAAAAGTGGATCGGTTCGGAGCATGTCTATACCGCGAGGTTCGGCCTCAGGATGCTGATGAACGAGTTCCTCGGAGACGATTTCAGGCCCGAATATCTTGAGTGGGCAGCCTCGGTAAAAGGCGAGGACTACTATATCAAGATGATGGTGGCCTGGTATTTCGCGACCGCGCTCGCAAAGCAGTATGACGCAGCGGTCGTATATATCCGGGAACGCAGACTTGAGCCGTGGACGCATAAAAAGGCCATCCAGAAAGCGGTCGAGAGCTTCCGCGTTTCCGATGAGCACAAGGAATACTTAAAGACCTTCAGATAATGACAAACGGACGGACTACGGCATGAAGATTGACATAAAACAGATAACCGAGGGCGAGGAGAGCATCAACATCCGATACAAAGAGCCCAATCCCACGGTCGGGAGGATTATCGGGATCCTGCGCGGCGAGGGCAACAAGATATGGGGCCGGACCGAGGAAGGCAGCGTATGCATCGGTTTGGACGACGTGCTCTATCTGGAGTCGGTGGATGACAAAGTATTTGCCTATACCACGGACAAGGTGGTCAGGATCGACGGTACATTGAACTCATTCATGATAGAGAACGATGAGGACGTTTTCTTCAGGTGCAGCAAGTCCATCGTGATCAATGTGAACCGCGTGACGTCTCTGAAGAGCCTGGCCTCGAACAGGATCGACGCCACGATGGAGGGCGGCGAGCACATCATTATTTCCAGGCGGTATGCGTCGGAATTCAGAAGATTTTTAAAGGGGGACAGGTAAATGAAGAATGAGAAAAAACTATCCCTTTGGGAAAGATATCTTACGAAAGAGATAAGCATAGAGTTCAAGGCTTGCCTGTATTTCTTTGCGATCCTGTTCTTTTACTGCGTCTGCAGGATGATAAAGGGTTCGTTCGAGGCTGAGATACTGCATATGGCGGAGATGATCTTTACATGCTATATAATCTGCTATCTTCAGGTATATCTTTTCGGGAATTTTGATGAAACCGAGACCGTCGGACTCAGGGAGTGCATCGGCGTGACGGTATGCACCTTACTGTATTGCGCGGTTTCGTATTTTGGCGGATGGTTTGGAAAGCAGCTGTCTGTTTCTCTGATACTTGCCGCGTACATCCTGCTCACTTATTTCTGCGTATTTTTAATATACAGGACGAAGCGCAGGATCGACGACAGGAAGCTCAACGAAGAGCTGCGTATTTTCCAGACGGAGCATAAAAAGTGAATGATAAGGCCGAATAAGTGCATCTTACGGGGACAGCTATTGTCCCCGTTTTGTTTTTATGATAGTAGTAAGGTGCAGAGCAGATAATGCGTGGGAATGAAAGTTACGACAGGAGGAAAAAAAGATGGGCAATGCTATTGAGATAGAACATCTCACGAAGAGTTACGGAAAGAACCGCGGCGTGATCGATGTGTCGCTGAAGGTTAAGGAAGGCGATATCTTCGGATTCATCGGACCGAACGGCGCAGGCAAATCTACGACGATCCGGTCCATGCTGGGCTTCCTGAAGTTCAATGAGGGAAGCATAAAGATCCTCGGCATGGACAGCGTAAAGGATCATGAGGAGATCCTCCGGAACGTCGGCTACATGCCCTCGGAGGCCTGGTTCTACGATTCGATGAAGGTTTCGGACGTGATCAGATACGCGGCGGACGTAAGAGGCCTCGACTGTTCGGAAGAGGCAGCGAAGATCTGCGAGAAAATGAAGGTCGCGACGGATAAGAGGATCAAGGAGCTCTCGCTCGGAAACCGCAAGAAGGTCAGCATCGTTTGCGCGATGCAGCACAAGCCGAAGCTTTTTATCTTCGACGAGCCCACCGGCGGTCTCGATCCGCTTATGCAGAAGCATTTCTTCGAGCTGATCAATGAATATGTGGATAAAGGCGCGACCTGCCTGCTCTCGACGCATGTGCTCTCCGAGGTCAACAAGTACTGCAGGAGCGCAGCGATAATGAGGGAAGGAAGGCTGACCGTGCTCGATTCCCCGAAGATCGACGACGATACGTTTTTGAAATTCTATGAGGATGAATAAGCCTTGTACGCTAGTCACGTGTAAGGCAAGGAATCAGAATCGGCTGAAAGCCGATTCTAAATAGGAGATGTGATATGAAGACAATATTACTGAAGGAAATAAAACTGAACTTCAAGAATCTGCTGATCTGGAGCCTCGTTGTGGGCGGAGTCGGACTGGCCTGCATCCTTATGTACCAAAGCATGCAGGGAGAGATTGCCAAAGTAGGCGACGCATTTTCCGATATGGGCTCGTTCTCGGATGCATTCGGAATGAGTACGCTGAGCATGGCGACACTGGCCGGATATTTCGCGGTAG
Organism: uncultured Clostridia bacterium; assembly: GCA_947304065.1. Lineage (GTDB taxonomy): Bacteria > Bacillota > Clostridia > Lachnospirales > Lachnospiraceae > RUG11977. The sequence continues at coordinate 5,324 of CAMZAI010000003.1, forward strand.
AAGTCGGAACGGTGCACGGACTCGGCGGAGGTATGTTCGCTGCGATCGCAGCGATAGGGATCCTCTCTAAGGAGGAAGAACTGCACAGCGGAGAATTCCTGCTCTCATTGCCCGTATCGAGGAAAAAGGTCGTTGCGGCGAAAGGCATATGCGTGCTCTGCATGCTCGTTGCGTTTACACTGATCTGCGGCTGCCTGTACGCGCTCGGCTTTGCGTCAATGGGAGAATCGCTGCCCGCCGGAGATTTCATGCGATTCATGCTGGGACAGTTCCTGATGAATATAGAGATAGCCGCGGTATGCTTCGCGGTATCGTCGCTCTCCGGCAAAAACAGGATGGGAATGGGACTCGGCATCGCGCTGCTCTTCTATTTCTACGATCTGATCGGAAGGGTTGTGCCGGACCTCAAGGATTATCTTTTCATCGGACCATACTCATACGTAAACGGTGCGGAGATATTCTCAGGAAAGAGCACGCCCGCGGCGGCGTTCGTCGTGGCTGCGGCAGCGATAGTCTGCGGCGCAGTATTCGCATTCTGGTACTACGACAAGAGGGATCTGGCGAGCTGAGCCGGAGACGGCATGGGGACGGTTCTTCTGTCTGCGCCGGGATAACAGAAACGCGGGCGGCAACGGGATATTTCACCGCAAAACAAGAGCTTATCGTTTTGCGGTAAAACACCCTGCGGCGCCCGCGTATTTCTTTATCTTCTGAGCAGACAAAAGAACCGTCCCCGTGTCTTCGTGTCTCACGTGTGTTAATCTTTCAAAATAGTGACGCAGGTGTTATAATGGGAAACGCAGAGTGCGTTCCGGCACTCTGACATTATCACTGAAGGAGCGGCGAAGATGGGCAGGAGACTTGACAGAAGACTGGCGTTTGTAAAGCGTCTGTTTTCTGCGGACTTTTATTCGCACCGGGCTTATATAAGATATTACGACAGGCTCAAAGTGCGTCCTGACACGGTGCTCCTCGAATCGCAGCACGGAACGGTCCTCGGAGGAAATATCGCGGCGATACTGAAGACGCTGTGCGAGGAAGAAGAATTTGCCGGGCTGAAGATATATGTTACGGTACGCAGGGAGACCGAGGAAAAAATAAAGGCGCAGTGGGCCGGCTTTAAGAACGCGGAAGGCAGGGTGCATACGGTCAGATTTGATTCGAGAGCTTATTTCCGCATACTCGCGAGCGCGGGAAGGCTGATCAACGACAATACCTTTATGCCGATGTTCATGAAGAAACCCGGGCAGATTTATCTCAATACCTGGCACGGAACTCCTTTAAAGACACTGGGCAAGGGCATAAAGGGCGAGCGTTTCGCGATCGGCAACGCGCAGAGGAATTTCCTTACGGCGGATCTGATGCTTTTCCCGAACGAACATACACGCGAGGTTCTGCTTCGCGATTACATGATAGAGAATTTCGGTACCGGCAGGATGGCGATGACCGGTTACCCGCGCAATGAAGTATTCTTCTCGGACGAGGTCAGAAGTGCGATGCGCGAACGCTTCGCGATGGAAGGAAAGCGGGTTTATGCGTATCTTCCGACTTGGAGAGGCATCGTGGGCAAGGTAGACAAGGAGGCCCAGAAGCAGGAACTCGCCAAGTCTTTTAAAGAACTTGACAGCAGGCTCCCGGACGATGTGCTCGTCTATATCAAGCTTCATCCGATGCTGCGCGGAAGCATGCCGACCGAAGGCTTTAAGCATATCAGGACCTTCCCCGAGGATGTGTTCTCCTATGATTTCCTTCAGGCAACGGACGGCCTCATTACCGATTATTCGAGCATAATGTTTGACTATGCGGTCACTCACAGGCCGATCGTTCTGTATACCTACGACGAGGAAGAGTATGTAAGGGACAGGGGACTCACATTTTCCCTTGACGAACTGCCCTTCCCGAGAGTAAAGGATATTGCATCTCTGGCCGCGGAGCTGGTTAAGCCGACCGCTTATGACGACAGCTCATTTATCTCGCGCTTCTGTCCTTATGACAGAGTGGGTGTCACAAAGGAACTCATGCGCGATTTCATCGGAGGAAAGCTCGACAAATATCCGAAGATGCCTTCAAACGGCAAAAAGAACATTGCTGTCTACGGCGGCGACTTCATCAGAAACGGTATCGCCACGGCGCTCGGAAGCCTGATGCAGAGCGTTGATCCGGAGAAGTTCAATTATCTTGTGCTCTACAAGCTGAGCCCGAAAACAAACAACACGCCGGGCTATCACGAGCCCGCGCTTGACGATATACCCGAGGGTATTGCGACTCTCGGGATCACGAATCCGCACTGCGGCACCTGGTGGGATCTGATCTGTTCGAAGGGCTGGAAGCGCCTGCAGAGGATATTCCCGGGCCTGCCCTTTAAGGCCTCGAAGAAAGCCTACGAGAGAATCGCGGTGCGTGAGGCGAACAAGACCTTCGGTATGGCGAGGATCGATGCAGCGATACAGTTTAACGGGTATTTCCCCGATATTATCGAGATGTTCAAGCTCATGGACTGCGGGCGCGCGATATTTGTCCACAATGACATGAACGGTGAGAACAGGAAGAGCTTCGCGGTGCCCAAGAAGCTGTTGGCCGACGCATAGTGCGCATATGACGACGTCGTGGTCGTGACCGACGAGCTGAAGCCCCGCATGGAGCATTTCATTGAGACCGCGGGCTTCGAGAGGCACGATTTTACCGTTGTCCCGAACATCATCGATTACAGGTCTATACGCGAAAAGGCGGAGAAGGAGCTGCGCTTCGACGAGACCACGGAGACGGACATTACGATAGAACAACTCAAAGAGATCACTGACGGCAGATATAAGGTAGTGATCAATATAGGCCGCTTCTCGTACGAAAAGGGCCAGATGAGGCTGATCGACGCGTTTGAACGCGCGGCGGCGGACGATGATAAGGCAAGATTGATCATCCTCGGTTCGTACGGCCCCGAGTACCCGAAGATCTGCGAACGCGCGGCGAGATCGAAGATCGCGGACCGGATAACTGTGATCAAGTTCATGTCGAATCCGTTCCCGCTCCTTAAGCGATGCAATTATTTTGCGCTTTCCTCGATCTACGAAGGTTTCGGGCTGGTGCTCTGCGAGGCGGATATCCTTGGGATCCCCTGCTTCTCGACGCGTATCGTCGGGCCAACTCTCTTTATGGAGAAGTACGGAGGAATGCTGGTCGAGGATTCCACGGAAGGCATTGAGGCAGGCATCAGGGCATGTCTCGAGGGCAAAGTTAAAAAGACACTCACGGTTGATTATGAGCAGTATAACCATGAGTCGGTGCAGAATTTTGAAAAAATGGCAGAGCGGCTGACCGCGCTGCACAGGAATAAATAGAATTGCGAACAGGGTCCGAAGCGGCCCGCGCAAAGAACGGAGGCAAATATGTCCGCAAAGAAGCTGGCAGAATTCATCAAAAAGGCGGTTTCGCCTTATCATACCGTGGAGGAGTCGCGTAAGATCCTTGAAGATAAGGGTTTCGCGAGGCTCGAGGCGGGAAAAGAGTGGAAGCTCAAAAAAGGCGGGAAATACTATGTGATCCCGTTTAAGACCGCGATATTCGCATTTACGCTGCCGAAGGCGAAGACCTCGCGCGGCGTGCACATCGCCGCGGCGCATACGGATTTCCCCTGCCTGCATTTAAAGCCGAAGGCCGAGCAGGTGAGCGCGGGATATATGCGCCTGAACGTCGAAGTTTACGGCGGTCCGATACTTAACACCTGGCTCGACAGACCTCTCTCCCTCGCGGGACGCGTGCTCTTAAAGAGCAAAGATGTCTATGCGCCCAAGGAAGTGCTTGTGGATTTTGCCAGACCTGTGGTAACGATCCCGAACCTTGCGATCCATTACAACCGTGAGGTAAATAAGGGCGTGGAGCTCACAAAGCAGAACGACATGCTCCCGCTGCTCGGAGTGCTTACCGATGAGCTTAACAAGGACGGATATTTTGTGGACTTCCTCGCAAAGGAGATCGGCGCGAAGCCCGCGGACATCCTTGATTTTGACCTGATCGTCTACAACTGCGAAGCTCCCGCGTTTGTCGGAATGAACGGCGAGCTGCTCTCGTGCCCGAGACTCGACAACATCACTTCCTGCTTCGCTCTTGTAGAGGGCATCGGCAATGAAAGCAAAAAGCCGGCCGCAAAGGGCAAAACTACAACTGTAGAAGAAGGTGTGGATCTGATCGCGCTCTTTGATAATGAGGAGATCGGGTCGGGCACAAAGCAGGGTGCGGATTCGGCTCTGCTGAACGGCATCTTAAAGCGCATTTACTCAGCGCTCGGACAGACTGAGATCGAGCTTGAGAACGATATACAGAAGGGCTTCCTGCTCTCCGTGGATGTCGCGCATGCGCTGCATCCGGCCAAGACAGAGAAGTTCGATCAGAACAACTGCATGAAGATGGGCGAGGGCGTGACCTTCAAGCTCAGCGCGAACCAGCGTTATTCCTATGACGCGGTGGCTGTGGCTTCGCTCCAGCAGCTCTGCGACAAAAACAAGATAAGATATAAGAAGTTTGTCAATCATTCGGATATGCCGGGCGGCGGAACATTGGGACCGATCATTTCGTCATGGCTGCCGATGTACACCGTGGACATCGGAGTACCGATACTTGCGATGCATTCCGCAAGGGAGCTGATGGGAGCGTCCGACCAGGACGAGCTCGAAAAGCTGATCAGAGCATTTATGGACTAGGATTTGGAAGATTTTTATGAACAGAAAACTTGTATTTTTTGATGTTGACGGCACGATATGGGATTGGAAGAGAGTGGTGCCGGATTCCGCGAGGGAAGCGGTGCGCCGGATGCGCGAAAACGGGCATATGGCGTTTATCTGCAGCGGAAGGGCCAAAGGGAATCTGATAGCGCCGTGGCTGCTGGACATCGGCTTTGACGGAATGGTGGCCGCCTGCGGAGCTTATGTCGAGCTCGAGGGAGAGATACTGTATAACCGCCTGATCGAGCAGCCGCAGGTGAAAAAGACCGTTGATGTGCTGAACCGCTGCAAAATGCCCTTCGTGCTGGAGGGCCCGAAGAAGCACTGGGTTTCAAACTGGGGCTTTGACCGCGACGACTATGTCGCAAATCTCTACGAGCTGCTGAAGGACGATGCGGTAACTATCGGCGAATATACCGAAGGCATCGAGATCAATAAATTCTCGGCGGATATCCTGGGACAGACCGATTACCGCGAGATACGAGCGACTCTGGACGATTACTTTGATTTTATCGAGCACGGAGTGACTCCCGATCTGCTGCTGACTTCCGAGCATAAGGGCAAGCCGCTGGAGATCCTCGGAGTGATAGAGGCTGTGCCGAAGGGTCTTTCAAAGGGCGTCGGACTGAAGATGGTCTGCGAGAAGCTGGGCATTTCGCCCGAGGATACGATCGCGGTCGGAGACAGCGTGAACGACCTCGAGATGTTTGAGACGGCCGGCACCGCGATAGCGATGGGCAATGCGACCGACGCCGCAAAACAGGCCGCGGACTGGATCACGACCGATATCCACGCGGACGGGATCATGAACGCGATGCGCCATTTTGGGCTGATATGAGACTGCATTGATGCAAGACCCGCCGCCGGTCTTAAATGATCGGCGGCGGGTTTTCGCGTGAGATGACCGTTAAGACCGGAGTAAGCCAGGATGAAAAAAATTTTAAAAATACCCCTTGACACGTGATACTATGTGCTGTATAGTATGACGTGTTGAGGGGTATTACACGTCGCGAAGTATAACACCCTCGTGAAGGAAAACAGATATATATACACATACAGAAAAGGAGGAATCGAATGGATTCTCAGTTCAGACGCGGCATACTTGACGCATGTGTGCTGGCAGTTCTTGAGAAGGGCGAATCCTACGGATATCAGTTGGTGAAGGATATCAGTCAGTTCATTACGATAACCGAATCCACACTTTATCCTATACTGAAGAGGCTTGAACAGACTGCCATGCTGGAAGTTTTCTCGCAGGAACATAACGGAAGACTTCGGAAATATTACAGGATCACTCCTGCGGGACGTGACCGTATCACGGAATTACTTAATGAGTGGGAAGAGATAGTTAAGGTTTATCAGTTTATCGTTACAGAGAGAGGAGAGAGTCATGAACAGAGCGGAATTTCTTTCGGCACTGAGAGCGGAGCTTGAAAGACAGTATATTAGCGGTGCGGATAATATGACCGAGTATTATGACGAGATGATCTGCGACCGCATGGAAGAAGGAATGAGTGAGGAAGAGGCGGTTGCGTCTCTCGGAAGCATTGAGGATATCGTCAATGAAGCGCTCATCGATCGTCCGATGACGACAATCGTCAGGGACAGGGTTAAAAAGAGTAAGGACAATGCGGAAAAGAAGGGCCACGGAGCTCTCTGGATCACACTTGCGATCCTCGGATTCCCGGTATGGTTCCCGCTGATGCTCAGCGCAGCCATTGTAGCGTTTGTGTTATTCCTGGTTTTCTGGATCCTGGTCGGAACCGTTTTCATCGTAATCGGAAGCCTTGCGCTTTCGGCGGTTGCATGCCTTGCGGCAGCGATTACTTTCCCCTTCGGGTGGATAAGTATTCCGTCGCTTCTGGTAGCGCTCGGAGGAGCGTTGGCGCTCGGAAGCATCGTTCTGCTCCTGTGGAGACCGATGATCAGTTTCAGCAAGGCCGCCGGCAGATTCTTTGCCGACATTGTAAGATCTATCAAGCGTAAGTTCGTATAAAAGGGGGACATCATGAATAAAAGTGTTATGATTGGAATTCTTGGATTAATTGCAGGTTTGCTGCTGATCGGGATCGGATTCCTGGTTGTAAGAGGCGACTGGACTAAGTTTAACGGACGCAACGGGGCGTCAAAGTACGAAAAGAGCGAATATGTGTGCAGCGGAAATATCGACGAGATCGAGATAGGAGAGCGTTCCGAAAACATCGAGATCAGGATCGGAAGCGTGGATAAGCCCGTTATCGAGTACTGGTACAGAGAGGGCGAAAAGGATGAGATCGTCATTACCGAAAAGGACGGTAAGCTGACCTTTAAGAGAGAAGATAAGCACTCGATGAAAGTCGTATTCTTCAGCATGAATTTTGAGGACACTTCCACTGTTGTTACACTGCCCGAAGATTATAACGGCCCTATCACTGCAACCGCTACCAGCGGCAGGGTAATGGCGACCGGAGTCACGACCGGTAAGGATATGACCCTCAAGGCAAACTCGGGCTATGTGGTTGCTGAGAATCTCAAGGCGGACAATCTTACCATGAAGGCTACGTCCGGTTCGATCAAGCTCAACGACACGGAGTGCGCGGGCAGGGCAGAAATAGAGAATACTTCCGGCTATATCACGGTTGAGCGTCTGGCGGCCGGCGGCGAGGTTTTCATAAAGAACACTTCCGGATATATCAGGGCTACGGATGTGAGCGGCAATGATTTCAGCTCACAGAACAGTTCGGGAGGAATGGGCTTATCAAAGATTACCTGCGATGAGTTTTTCGCAAAGAACACTTCGGGTTCGATCAAGCTTAACAACGTAACCGCAGCGAGCATTGAGGCGGAGAACACTTCGGGCGGCATCAGGCTCGACGGCGTTTCGGGCGATGCGCTTAAGTTCACGAGCCGCAGCGGCAGCATCAACGGCAATATCAACGGAAAAGAGTCGGATTATTCGGTCATCACTTCAACCACCTCAGGTTCATGCAATCTTGCGGCGAGCAGGGACGGTGACAAGACCCTCGATGTCAGCACCACCAGCGGCGGCATCAGAATAACATTTGACAAATAAGCATTTTGCATGATATACTTTACCGCAGTTAAGAGCGATGAAGGGAAGAGTAGATCGCGAATACTCCCACAGAGAGCCCGTGTTTGCTGAGATCGGGCGGAGGGATAACGGTTGAAGATGGTCCCGGAGCTTCGGGTATGAACGCACTGCCTTAGTATCCGACGGGTGTTCCCGTTACAGGACAGACTGTTGATGGACAGTCGCTGAGGGTCGTATCGTGAGGTACGGCTGAATTAAAGTGGAACCACGTGAGTTTATGCTCTCGTCTTTAATAAGACGGGAGCTATTTTTTTCAGGAGGAGCAGAAATGGAGAAGACACCTTTTTACATCACTACCCCGATATACTATCCTTCGGGGAATCCGCACATCGGACACTGTTATACGACGGTGGCATGCGATTCGATCGCGCGTTATAAGAGAATGCAGGGACATAAGGTAATGTTCCTGACCGGTACCGACGAGCACGGTCTCAAGATCGTGCAGAAGGCCAGAGAAGCAGGTATTACACCCAAGCAGTATGTTGACAATATTGTTGAGATATTCAAAAAGCTCTGGAGCTACATGGGCATCAGCTACGACAGATATATCCGTACAACGGACGATTATCATATCGAGAGCGTTCAGAAGATATTTAAGACACTTTACGACAAAGGCTACATCTACAAGGGTAAGTATGTAGGAAAATACTGCACTCCCTGCGAGAGTTTCTGGACTCCTTCGCAGCTGAAGAACGGCAAATGCCCCGACTGCGGCAGACCTGTCATTGATGCCGAGGAAGAAGCATATTTCTTCAAAATGTCGCTGTTTGCGGACCGCCTCGAAGATCTGCTCTTAAATACCGATTACTTAAGACCCAAGACCAGAGCCATCGAGCTGGTTAATAACTTTATCAAGCCGGGTCTTGAGGATCTGTGCGTTTCACGTACGTCATTTTCGTGGGGAGTACCGGTTTCGTTTGATACCAAGCATGTTGTGTATGTATGGATCGATGCGCTGTCCAACTATATCACCGCGCTCGGTTTCGGCAACAGCAGGTATGACGACTATAAGACTTTCTGGCCCGCAGACGTTCATATGGTGGCAAAGGACATCATGAGATTCCATGCGCTGATCTGGCCCGCAATGCTGATGGCACTTGAGGAGCCGCTGCCCAAGCATCTGGCGGTTCACGGCTGGATCACCTTTAACGGAGACAAGATGTCGAAGTCCAAGGGCAATGTCGTAGATCCCTTCATTCTCGGAGAGCGCTACGGCTGCGACGCCATCCGCTATCATATCTTAAGAGAGATGGCGCTCGGCGCGGATTCGGATTTCTCGAACGAGATCCTGATCAACCGCATCAATTCTGATCTGGCAAACGGCTTCGGAAATCTGGTATCGCGTACCGTGGCAATGGCTGACAAGTACTTCGGCGGAACCCTTCCCACCGAAAGAGAAGAGGCGCCCGTCGATAAGGAACTCATCGACCTTGCGCTTTCAATCTGCCCGAAGGTTGACGAATTTATCGACAATACCCAGATCAAGCAGGCGCTCGAGACCATCTTCACGCTTGTCGACAGGGCAAATAAGTACATCGACGAGACGACTCCCTGGGTACTCGGCAAAGACGAGAGCAAGAAGGCCCGTCTGGCGACAGTCCTTTACAATCTGCTCGAGTCCATCCGTATCATATCGACTCTGCTTTCGGCATTTATGCCTACGACCATGCCCAAGGTATGGGAGCAGATCGGCGCTTCGGCTTCCGATACAACCTATGAGAACGCGCAGAAGTTCAATGTGCTGCCTCTTGATGTAACGGTACATAAGGGCGAGATCCTCTTCCCCCGCATCGATGTGGATAAGGAGATCGAAGAGCTCAACGCGATAATCACAAAGAATGCTCCGAAGGAAGAGGCAAAGGACAGTGCTGCAGAGGAGAAGAAGGAAGATGCCGCAGAGCTGCATGTTCCCACCAAGCCCGAGATCACTTACGACGATTTCGCGAAGCTCGAATTCCGCGTCGGCGAGATCATCAAGTGCGAGGAGGTTCCGAAGTCGAAGAAGCTTCTCTGCTCGCAGGTTAAGATCGGCAGCGACGTGAAGCAGATCGTTTCGGGCATCAAGTCTCATTACACTCCCGAGCAGATGGTCGGAAAGCGCGTAATGGTAGTGGTTAACTTAAAGCCCGCGACTCTGGCCGGACTTGTTTCGGAAGGCATGATCCTCTGCGCCGAGAACGAAGAGGGCGACCTTGCGATCATGGTTCCCGAGAAGCCTTTCGAGGGCGGCAGCGAGATCTGCTGATGACAGGGATTGCCATGAATATGGTTGTTTGGTGATCAAACTCATTTTTGTGCAACTTGTACATTATTTTTAAATATTATATACAATACGACGAATCTGATGAAAATGTCTTTAATTGTATTGACAATTCATCGGGTTCGTCGTATTCTTTTCTTGTCTTTAAAACAATTATCGTTTCTAAACGATCAAAAAACAATTCTGAAGTACATTTTTGTTTATTCATTAATCTCTTATTTTCCTTGGAATCTGAACAGAAAATTTTAAGCAACGGAGGACAAAAACAACGGAAAAAATAATGGCCATATTGGTGTCGGAAGCGGCCTACGGCAGAAGCCTGGCCTCATTTCTGGCAGAACGGGAGGAGTTTCTTTATAAGCCCGTAACGTTCACGGACCTTGCCGCATATCTGCGGTTTGAACAGGAGAATACGGTCGATCTGCTGCTATGCGACCGGGAGCTTGAGCCGGAAGAAAGGGAGGACGGACCGCGGAAGGTCTGCGTCCTCAGTGAATTCAGCACGGTTGGCGAAGATGACGGCGGACGCAGCAGCATTTTCAAGTACCAGTCGAGCGAAAGGCTGATGCAGGATATTCTTGCATGCGCGGGGACCAATGCAGATACGGGACCTGCCGTGCGCCGTCCGAAGCTTGCGGAAGCCGCGGAGCGTTTTGCCCCGGCGGATCCGCTTGCCGAGCCTGCCCGCAAGAGCTTCAGGCTCATCGGTGTCTGCTCGCCGGTCGGGGGCAGCAGGTGCTCGACTTTTGCGTTTGCTCTCGCCGATTACCTTGCAAAGAGGGGAGCGACGCTTTTCGCAAGTCTCGATCCGTTTTTTTGCCCGCCCGTAAAAAAGGACGCCGGGACCCGCGACATTTCGGAACTGCTCTACTATCTGGAGACGAGGCCGGAAGGCGGGATGCCGGAGTTCCCGGAGTATGTTTGCGACGGGGAGGGCGCAGCGGTCATTAAGGGACCTTCGCACTGGCTCGATCTCGAAAATATGGGGAAGGACGCGCTGACGGGACTCGCGCGTCTGATCGAAAACGCCGGTTACGAGTGCGCGGTATTTGATCTCGGAAGACCGCAGACCGCGGCTACAGAGCTGCTCAGGCGCTGCACGGATATTTTCGTTACGCGCGGAAAAAACAGGCACGACGAAAGAGTGATCGCGGAATGGAAGAGGCAGCTTAAGTATTCGGGATTGTCGGACATTGCGGAACGCCTGAGCGAGCGGATCGTTCCGAGCGACAAAGCCGCCGAGGGCATGCTCGATCGCAGTGCGCTTCTTGAGGGCAGTCTCGGAGGATATTTGAAGGACATTTTTGATCATGGCTATGTCGGATAAAGAACTTTATGCGGAGCTTCGCAGGAAAATTCTTGAAAAGAGTGACGTCTGCTGCGCGGGCGGCGCAGAAGATGAAAGGCTTTATGAACTGATAGACGAAGCGATATGCGATTACGCGCGTACCTCGCATCTGCCGCTTGCGCAGAGGATAAGAACCAGAAAACAGCTTTTTGCCTCGATCCGCGGGTTCGGCGTGATACAGGAGCTGCTCGAAGACCGGGATATCACGGAGATCATGGTCAACGGACCGCGGAATATCTTTTTTGAAAAGGACGGAAGGCTCAGCCGATTTGAGGGGGAATTCGAAGGGCTCGCGCAGCTGAACGATATTGTTCAAAAGATCGCTGCCGGGGCAAACCGTGTTATAAACGAGGCCAGTCCGATCGTCGACGCCAGGCTGGGCGACGGATCACGCGTCAATCTCGTATTGCCTCCGGTCGCCCTCAACGGGCCGATCGTGACGATACGTAAGTTTCCCAAGGAAGTCATGACGCTTGAACGCCTGATCGAACTCGGGTCTGTGGATCTTGAGACGGCGGAATTCTTAAGAAAGGCGATAGCGGCGAAGCTCAATATAGTGATCTCGGGCGGAACCGGCACAGGAAAGACCACATTCCTGAACGCGCTTTCAGGCTGCATTCCCGCGGATGAAAGGGTCATCACGATCGAGGATTCGGCAGAGCTTCAGCTGAACGGCATAGCGAACCTTGTTACCCTGGAGGCCAGAAACAGCAATGTGGAAGGCCGGAACGGGGTCTCGATCAGGGACCTGATAAAAACAGCGCTGAGGATGCGCCCGGACAGGATCGTGGTAGGGGAGGTACGCGACGGAGCGTGTATTGATATGCTGCAGGCATTGAACACGGGACACTCGGGGATGTCGACAGGACATGCGAATTCTACCGCCGATATGCTCTCGAGGATGGAGACAATGTGCCTGCTCGGCGCAGATATCCCGATCAGTGCCGTCAGACGGCAGATCGCGTCGGCTATCGATCTTATGATCCATCTCGGAAGATTCAGGGACAAGACGCGAAAAGTTGTGGAGATTACGGAGGTTGCCGGGTATGAGCATGACGAGATCATTCTTAATCCGCTTTTTAAGTACGAAGAAACCGGCGAAAAAGAAGGACGCATCGAAGGAAGGCTTGTTCCTGCAGGCGCTCCGGTCACCCTCACAGACAAATTCCGCGCTGCCGGATTATGAGAATTACAGGATGAGCACACGCGAGACGGCGATCTCTGCCGCATTATGCACAGCGATGCTGGCTGCGGCGGCGCTACTCTGTTATAACAGCCTGCATGCGATGATACTGCTGAGCCCGTATTTGGTACTTTACCTTAAAAAGCAGACGCAGATAAAAAAAGAGGCGCAAAAATGGAAGCTTGATCTGCAGTTTGCCGATGCGATAAGGAGTCTGAGCGCGGCCCTCGAAGCGGGATATTCGGTGGAGAACGGACTTGCGGAGGCTTACAGGGATCTGTCGGTCACTTACGGCGAGGATGAACTGATCATGATAGAACTGAGGGCGCTGATGGGCGAGGTAAGGAACAGCGTCCCGGTAGAGAAAGCGTTTGCGGGACTGGCGGCGAGGAGCGGAGTAGACGATATCGCGGGCTTTGCCGATGTCTTCGCGACGGCACAGAGGACGGGCGGAAACATCATTGCGATAATACGCTCAACTACGGACACGATCAGGACAGGGATCGAACTCAAACGCGATATAAGAACGGCTATGTCGGCGGCGAAGTATGAGTCTGACATCATGAAACTCGTTCCGTTCGGAGTACTGCTTTATCTGCGTATATTTTCACCCGGAATGATCTCTTCGCTGTACGGAAATGTCCCGGGGATCGTATTTATGACCGTAATACTTATCCTGTACGTACTGCTTTGCGGACTCTCTGAAAGGCTGGTGAGAATAGAGCTTTGAAAAAAGTGTGCCAACGGATATTGAAGCTGTTGAAAAAACTTGGGGCGCGGGATTTTCCGGTCAAAAGGGAAAGCCTTGAGCGGCTGAATGTAAACGGGGACGCGGATGAAGCGCAGGATGAGCAGGCCTGCAGATGCATTGCCTGTATGCTGGCGATCGCGGCAGCGACAGTCCTGATAGCGGCCGCAATATGGATCGGGAGTACGGCGGTCATCAACAGAGGAAGGCTGGCCAGAAAAGAAGCCGGTGAAGGCAGCAGCGGATATGAACTGGAGGTCGCAAGGGAAGGCAGCGAACCCGAGCAGATCACGGTGAATGTCAGCGAGCAGAGGTACGAGGGCGAGGAACTGGAGCGCTTTTTCGGGGAGGCTTTCAAGAAACTGGAAAAAGCAGTTCTTAACGGCAACGCATCCGCGGAAGAAGTCTGCGAAAGGCTGGATTTTGTCGATACGATCGAAGGAACCCGGATCAAAGTGACGTGGCCCGACATTGACAGCACGTACTTTTATTCGTCAGGCGCGATCGTGTATGAAGCCGTGACGGAGCCGGTTATCGTCAGTCTTACGGCCAGGCTGGAGTACTACGATGAAGTACGGATATATTCGTTTCCGGTACGTCTCGTCGGAAAGCTCGAAGACGCGGGCGCCGCGTTTTCAAGGAAGCTGAACGAGCTGTTGGCAAGGGAAGATAAGGACAGTGCGGACAGTCCGTGGTTCAATCTTCCTACAGCTGTAGAAGGAGAAGGCATAGACTGGAGCGAAAAAGAAGAGAAGAAGTGTCTGTGGGTGTTCCTCCTCGGATTCGGAGCAATCACCGCGGTGATCCCGGCGATGCGTTCCGATATCGCTGGAAAAGAGAGGAAGCGCGAGCAGGAAATGATGAGGGATTATCCGGACATCGTAACAAAGTTCGTGCTTCTCGTGACCGCGGGGATGACCTGCCGCGCGGCATGGGAAAAGATCTGCGGGGATTATCTGAACGGAAAAGGCAGGAAAAGATACGCCTATGAAGAGATGCTGAGGAGCGCGCGGGAACTGCGTTTCGGCGCGAGCGAGGCGAAGGTGTACGAGGATTTCGGAAAACGCTGCGGAATTGCAGCCTACCGCAAGCTGGGAGTGCTTCTCGCGAATAACCTAAAACGGGGAAGCAGGGATCTGACCGGAGTACTTGAGCAGGAAGCGGCAGAGGCTGTCGAAGGGCGTATCGCCGAGGTCAGGAGACAGGCCGGTGAAGCCGGGACCAAACTGCTTCTGCCGATGTTCGGGATGCTGTGTCTGGTATTTGCGATCGTTATGGTGCCGGCGTTCTCATCGTTCGGAGGATAAGCGGCACAACATAAATGAAGGTCTGATCTGAATTTTTCAGCAGAGCGGAAAGGAAGAAAGATGAAAGAGAAGAAAAGGTTTTTTGCGGACAACAAGGGGGTTACCAGCATTGAGATCGTGTTAATCCTGGTGGTGATCATAGCTCTTGTCGTGATCTTTAAGGACCAGATCGTGCAGATCGTTGAAAAGGCGTTCCGGAGCATTACCGCAAATACGGACGCGATCCTTAACTGATGCCGGGAAAGAGAGTTTCGGGCAGCATCACTGTGTATCTGGCGCTGGTCTTTGTGCTGATGCTCTCATTGATCGCGGTGAGCCTCGAAGCGGCTGCTGCGGCGACATTGAGGAGCAGGGCCGAAGCGGCTCTGGCGTCAGGGATGGAGAGTGCGCTTGCGGATTATTACAGACCTCTTTTCGACCATTACGGGATATTTGCGCTCGATCTGGGGTACGGAGAGACAGTTGCGGACACGGAGGAACTTGAAAAAAGAGTTCTGCGGTATGCCAAAGCGAATTCCGGGGGATGCGACGTTGCTGACTGCACAGTGAACAGCCTCGAACCGATCACCTCCGAGGGAGGGGAATATTTTATCCGGCAGGCGATTGAAGCCGAGAAAGTGACCATGGCCGGGGGGCTGATCGAAAGTCTTGGAGAAAAGCTCGGACTGATCGCGGGACAGAGCGACGTGAATACTGTGCTTATGAAAAAGACCGGGATTGAAGAAGAGCTTGCAGGGGTTGATATCTACACGGCCGAGCTTATGGGACTGATAGACGGAGTGGAGATAGATACCGGCATGATCCTTGAGGGAAAGGGAGTTTACAGGATCAGGAACACCTTTGTCAAAAGGTTTATGGCAGGGAGCACGGACAGTATTTCCGTCGGGATCAACAGCCCGAAGATCTATGAGAAGCTTAAGGGGAAATATTCTAATCCTGTAGAAAGAACGGCAGAGTTGAGCCGCATGGCAGAAGAATACGCTGCCCTTCTGGCGGAAGCCGAGGCGGCGACCGCGACAGCGGAAGCAGAGATCACGCCTCTTAAGGAGGAACTGAAGCTGCTCCTGGAAGCGATCGCACAGGCGGAAGCGGAGGCCGAAGCGGACGCCGGATCGGGCGAGGTGCCTGAGGACGATCCTAACGAATCTGAAGAAGACGATGTCATAAAGGGACTCAGGGCAGCAGCGGAGGAACTCTCCGAAAGGATCGGAGCTTTGGAAGCTGAACAGGCAAAAGTCCATGCGAAGGCGTCCACGGCCGGGCGGGAATGCGGAAATCTCGCGGGAGAGCTCAAGACGCTTTACCTGGAGACCGTTTCGTGCCTGAAAGAAACCGAGAATGCAGCACGTTCGGCGCTTGAGCTGACCGAAAGCCTGCGCCCGAAGGTTGAGGGCTTTGAACAGATGTTGGGATCCATGCAGGGAGTGCTTGACGAAGAGACACTGGAGCAATTCTCAGGCTCGGTTTCGGCGATGAAGGAATACGTCGGGCTCGGGAGCGATATGAAGGTGGACTTCGAAAAGATCCGGGCGACGGCACTGTCCGACAGGCAGCTGCTGGACGGTAATCTGGCAGTTGAGAAACTTGACTTTCCCGAAGAAACATCCGAAGCGGCCGAAAAATGGAGCAGGCAGCTTGCGGTGCTCGGGGAAAGGATGAAGGCGTTCTCTTATGAAGGGATGACCTTTGATTATGCTTCTTTTGAGGCTGTTGACGCCGAAGATATCATACTCGATGGGATAACCGGCTTTGTACTTGAACCGCTTTCGGATATGTGGCTCGGTTTCCTGCTGGAAGATGCGGACTCACTTTCCGAAGCTGAGCTGAATACTTATCTGCTGCCTGTGCTTGACGGGAAAGAAGAGCCGGAAGAGGCGGAACAGGCAGCGGAAGCGCCGATGTTTGAGCAGTTGTGCGGAATAATGAGCGAGGGGATATCAAAGCTGTACGGCAAAGCGGTTTTCGACATGTATCTTTACGATCATTTCAACAGCTATACGGATCCCGGAAGAATGTGCGCGTCGGTGCTGAAATACGAGCAGGAATATCTGCTCTGCGGCAGTGAGAACGACCGGGTGAACCTGGCCGGCGCAATGGCGCAGATACTGCTGCTAAGGATGATCCCCGCGGGAATATTTGTGTTTACGGATTCCGAAACAACCTCGAAAGCGGGCGCTGCGGCGCAGTCGGTCGCGGGATTTACGGGCCTGCCGTTCCTGGTGATGCTTGTGAAATCTCTTATCCTGACGGTCTGGGCGTTTGAGCAGGCGGTGGTGGAAACAGCTGCGATCGCGCGCGGGAAAAGGGTTCCGGTTCTCACGTCGAAGGAGTCTTTCTGCATCGGGATGAATGAACTCCTGTCGTTCTCAAAAGAGCTTGCCCACAGTAAGGCAAGAGCTTTTAAAGAGGGCGGGCCGTCGCTCACATACGAGGAATACCTTTATGCGCTGCTGCTCGTGAGGAAGAATGAAACACTTGCCGGAAGAGCGCTGAACCTGATCCAGGAGAATATCAGGTATGCTTACGGCGACACATTTCTTATAACCAATTGCATCGTCGGCTTCGAAGCCGGGGCCGGTTTCTCCTTCGGTGCGATGTATCTGACGAACTTCCCGGGACGGGGCAAAGACAAAAGTATCAGCGGATACTCGGTCAATGTGAGTTCCCGAAGATCATACTGAAAAGGATAATGATCGATATCTGTCCTTGATCTGCAGGCATTTCTCCCAATTCTAACCTATATCTTCTCTCTCCGGCGGGGTACTGTAAATCAAGAACAGTTATGGATCATTATCCATTGGTGAGGGCTTTGAAAAAAAGAAGAGAGTTTAAGGCTTCGCTTACGGCGGAAGCCGCGCTTGCGTTTCCTGTTTTCTTCTTTGCGGTGATGGCGCTGTGCTGCCTGTTCCTGTATATGGAGGCGGAAACCGCGATAGGGGAGGCAATGCTCGAGACGGCCAGATGTGTGAGCGTTTATGGGGATATTGTCTCAGGGGCAGAGGAGAAGGCAGAGGAAAAAGGAACGATCGCCGGAATTGCCGCCGATATCCTCGAAGGAGCTGCGGTCGGGACGATCCTCACGGAGAATCTGAAGGACCATCCGATAGCAGTAAATACCGTAGTAGGCGGCCTGTCGGGAATATCCCTGAAAGGATCCGACATTTGCACCGATGACGGCTGCCTGCATCTGGTATGCTCCTATGAATTGAGGTCTCCGGTCACGGGCCTCGGATTGCCGGGCATTAAGGGCAGTAGTGAGATCGTATACAGATATTTCACAGGAACGGCAGCCGACAGTCTTCTTGAGGAGAGCGAACAGGAAACCGAACCGGAAGAGGAAACGGTCTATAAGACCGAAACCGGGACCGTTTATCATGTTAGACTGACATGCCCCAGCCTTAAGCTTCATATTCTGACGACGACGCCCGGAGAGGTGAACGGACAACGGAACGAGTACGGCGGGAAGTATTATCCATGCGAAAAATGCGCTTCGGGCGAGACGCCCGAGGTGATCTACATTACAACGGACGGAGACAGATATCATTACAGATTGGACTGCAGCGGCCTGAAACGTACGATAACGGAGATAAAAAAGTCGGAAGCGGACGGGTTGAGGCCCTGCAAAAGGTGTGGGGAAAAGGGAGATTGAGTTTTTCTGTGGTCATGGGGATCTATCTGCTGGCGCTCGCGGCAGAGGATATGTTTAAAAAGAGCGTTCCGCTTTTTCTGCTGGCAGCGGGCGCGATACCTGCGGCGGTATCTTTTTTTACCGGACAGAGGCCATCCCTTGCGGACAGGGGATTGGGACTGGCCGCGGGACTCGTGCTGCTCCTTGTAGCGAAGCTCAGCAAAGAAATGATCGGCTTCGGTGATTCCGCAGTTTTGAGCATAGCCGGGATAACGCTCGGACTTCGGATGACAGCGGTAATGACGGCGCTTTCGCTTTTTCTGCTCCTGATATATGCGGTCGCGATGCTTGCGAGGGGGAGGCTGCACAGAAAAAGCAAAGTGCCTTTCCTGCCGTTTGTTTTTGCGGGATATATGCTGATGCAGTTTATGTAGCTTTCATGTGAGAGGTGTGACCGGGATGAAAAGACTTAAAGCCTCGGCGACGGTCGAAGCCGCGTTTATCATGCCGTTCGTTTTTTTCGCGACGATGGCGTTGATCGTGCTGATACTGATGCTCTATGACAGGATGAAACTGAAGGGCGATATAAGAAGCGTCCTTGAATACGGACGTATGCGGGCGGATACCGTCGGAACCGTGGATGAGGAAGACTTAAAAAGGATATTCGAAGGGAAGCTTTCGGAAGGATATCTGCTCTGTGACGTGACCGAAATATCGGTATCGGTCGAAGGAAATAAGTTAACCGCCTCTGCAGTAATCGCGATGAGAAGCCCGGCGGGCGCGGCAGGATTCAGAATGCCCGCTTTTTCAAAGGTTGTGTCATGCACGGAAGCGGAAGACAGGGAACAAAGAATGAGGATCATAAGCGCCGGAAAAGAATTGATCGAAAAGGTGGTGGAACAGGATAATGCAGATTGAACAATGCAGGAGCCTTGGCAGGCAGAGCATGCGGATCAGCGAAACGGAATATTCGGGAGACCGCAGCGATTTCAGGGAGCAGATGCTGCTCCACAACAGGGTTGAAGGCATTCTGCCTTTTGAAATAATCAATGAAAACGGATTGCGAATCTATGAGTACTCCGTTATGGGAATGGAAACGCTCAAGAGCCTCTGCGCCCACAGAAAGCTCCGGGCGGAGGAACTGAAGTCGGTGTTTTCGGAGCTGCTCAAAAGCGTTTACCACGGTCATGAATTTATGCTTCTCGAGGATGATTATGTTGTAACGCCCGAGACCGTTTATACCGACGCAAAGACAAAGACCGAGGTGGCCTATTATTCGGGATACGGAAAGCCGCTGCGCGACCAGCTTCGCGCGCTCTCCGAGTATATGATGGACAATATCGATTACAAAGACGATGACGCGGTATTGATGATCTATACGTTTTACATGAAAACGAAGGAAGAGAGCTGTACGATAGAGGATCTGATGGGGATCGTAAACGGCCCTTCAAGGGAGAAAGCGCCGGCGGAGCAGCAGGAAGCAAGGACAGCAGAACCGATGCCGCCGGTTCGCCCGTTAAGACCCGAAGATCGGGCAGCAGCAATGGCGGAACACGCTGCATTCAGGGAAATAGAGCCCGCAAAGAAAAGCGTTCCGTTATCTCCGGCAGAAATTGTAAAAGCGGCGCCGAGGGGACTTATACTGACTTCCCTGATGATACCGGCGGCAGCGGTGCTGGTACTGACCGTGCTGATCAAGACGGGCGTACTGACCAATGCCGTTACGGCAAGGCCTGACGTGACGAAGACCCTGCTTCTTGCGGGAATCGGGCTGATACTCTGTGTTGCCGCGGAGCGATTCATCTGGGGACGCTTTGCTTCGGTTGTCAGAGAGAGCTGCAGGACCGCGGCCGAAGCCGAGGACGAAGCAACGCTGATGCTCTGCGATGACGGTATGGCGAGGTATCCGTTCTCCCTTGTCTCGGACGAATACCCGGCGATAGCCGTCGCAAAGACGCCGTTTTTTGTCGGGAAAGACCCGAAAACCTCGGACTATATCTTAAATAAGGCCGGAGTCAGCAGATATCACATGAAGATAGATAAGGAGGGTGAGCAGTATACGGTCTCCGATCTCGGCAGTACGAACGGGGTGTACGTAAACGGCAAAAGACTGGAAAGTTATAAGCCTCAGGCTGTCCGAAGAGGCGATGAGATACGCATCGCGGCCTGTACATTTTATTGTAATTAATTTCGCGTTAGTGTATAATTAATCCTTGGAATATCGTCCAAGGAGGCGCGCATGAACTACTCACTCAGAAACCTGGTTGAAGAATGTCCGGTCATAGCCGCGATCAAAGATGAGACGGGTCTGGAGAATTGTCTCGATACGGATATCGGGATCGTCTTCGTCCTTTTTGGCGATATCTGCAGCATTTCGGACATTGTGAACACTCTGAAGGAGCATGGGAAGATCGCCATGGTCCATATCGATCTGATCACCGGTCTCGGTTCGAAGGAGATCGCGGTGGATTACATAAAGCGCATGACCAGTGCGGACGGCATCATTTCGACGAAGCCGCTGCTGTTAAAGAGGGCGAAGGAGCTCGGACTGTTTACGATACAGCGCTTCTTTGTACTTGATTCGATGGCGATAGAGAATATTTCAAAGCAGACCGACGTTCACAACACGGATCTTATCGAGATCCTGCCCGGAGTAATGCCGAAGATCATTTCCCGGATCACCGGGATGATCAATATACCCGTTATCGCCGGGGGACTGATCTCGGACAAGGAAGACGTCATCTCGGCACTCGACGCGGGAGCGGTCGCGGTTTCGACCACGAAGCGCGAAGTCTGGGAGCTTTGAGATGAGAGAGTTTTTGAATGAGATAAAGAAATATGTTACGCCGGTGAACACCGCGATCATCGTGATCACTGTAATCTGCTTCATTGCGCAGATCATTGCGGACGAAACGGTTGGGGAGGAGGCCGGGACCTATACCTTTTCCCTTGCATGGTGGCTGGTGTTTGAGGAGCATCAGTATTACAGACTGTTTACCTATATGTTCCTGCACGGCGGGCTCGGCCATATTTTCAACAATATGCTGGTGCTGGGCTTTGTCGGGAGTACCGCGGAGCGCATGCTCGGAGGCTTTAAGTATGCGGCGGCCTATATCGGCAGCGGCCTGGTCGCGGGACTTGCTTCGGCGGCGTACAACAGATGGTGCTTCGCCAGGGCGTCGGAGGCCGGAGGTTACTACACATACAGCCTCGGTGCTTCGGGAGCCGTTTTCGGGATAGCCGGAGTCCTGCTCTGGATAGTGCTGGCAAACCGCGGAAGAGTGGCGGGGATCAGCCTCAGACAGATCGTATTGTTCATGTTTCTGTCGATATATGCCGGAGTCACGAGCGTCGGTATCGATAATACCGCGCATATCGCGGGGGCGGCATTCGGCGTGGTTAGTGCGATGATTTTATATGACAGGCGCGGAGGTTATGCATGAAGATCAACATCTATTACGGCGGACGCGGACTTATCGAAGACCCGACCCTCTATGTCCTCAATAAGATTACGGAAGTCCTCAAAGAGATACGTGTCGATGTGAACCGGTTCAATCTCTACGAACAGAAGGGCGGCATTGCCATGCTCCCGAATACATTGAAGGATGCTGACGCCGCAGTGCTGGCGGTCAGCGTGGAGTGGTACGGGATAGGCGGTCTCATGCAGCAGTTCCTTGATGCCTGCTGGCTTTACGCAGATAAAAACAAGCTTAAGAAATTATATATGTTCCCTGTTGTGATCTCCACCTCGCTCGGAGAGCGCGAGGCAGAATATCATCTGATCCGTTCGTGGGAGCTTCTCGGAGGAGTCGCGTTCCCCGGGATCTGCGCATATGCGGAGGATCATGTCGAGTTTGAGACGAACGCGGCGTACGGCAAGATGATAGAGCAGGCCGCGGAGAATATGTACAGGACCGTGAACCATAAGGTTGTTGCGTATCCTTCGAGCACGGCGGCGGGAGGTACGGTCGCCGTCAGCGGTTCACCGATCGATCTTACTCCCCAGGAGAGCGAGCAGCTCTCGATCTATGTTTCCGATGAGACCTTCGTAAAGAAACAGAAGGAAGATGTCGCGAAGCTTACGAAGCTCTATCTGGACAAGCTCGATCAGACCGGCGAAGAGGACAAGCAGGAATTTATAGCGGAATTCAAGAAGGCTTTCGTATCGCCCGAGCCTGATTTCTCAGCGGTATACCAGATCATGATGACGGATACCGAGAGGGATCTCGTGCTCGAAGTGGAGAACGGAAAACTCAAGGTTTATTACGGAACCGCACAGTCGCCGAACGTTCTCGCGAAGACCACCCGAGATATAGTGAACAAGCTTGTCAGCGGACGCGTGACATTCCAGGGTGCGTTCATGTCGAGCCAGCTGACCTGCAAGGGCGATTTTAAGCTGCTCAGGAGTTTTGACCAGTTCTTCAGATTTGAATGATCTCAGATTTAATGAAATGCCGGGGCATCAGCTCCGGCATTTCTTATTCTTCCAAAACCCTTATTTCCATGTAATCGAAATCAACCTCCTCGTGGAAGCTGTCGCGCGGGAAGCGTGCTTTTGCGCGGTATTTGAACTCGTTTATCGTCGTATCGAGCCAGACGGGAACGGCCAGATCCCAGTCATGGCAGGCCTTCTCGAGCGAAGCGAAGACCTTTGCGGTACGGGAGACGTTCTCGTTATTTTCGATTGTAGTTTCTTTTATCGTGCGGCTGTCTTTGGACAGTCTGAACCATATTTTCAAGGTATTCCTCCTGTTTGGGATCATTTGTTCACATAGATTCTATCATAAGCTTTCGGGATAGAAAAGCGGAAACCACGATTGCATTCCTGCCCGCGATATTTTATAATATTTGTATTATTCGGCATACGGAGGCGGGCGGATGTCTTATCTGGCTTTATACAGGAAATACAGGCCTTCGTCCTTTGACAGGGTCAAGGGACAGGACCATATCGTTACGACGCTCAAAAACCAGATGAACGCCGGACGTATCGGTCATGCCTATCTTTTCTGCGGAACCAGAGGAACGGGAAAGACATCGGTCGCGAAGCTTTTTGCGAAGGCCGTGAACTGCGAGCATCCCATAGACGGAAGTCCGTGCGGTGAGTGTGCGGTCTGCAGGGCGATTGACGCGAGGACTTCGATGAACGTGATCGAGATCGACGCGGCTTCGAACAACGGCGTTGACAATATCCGCGATATCATTGATGAGGTGAGATATTCCCCGACCGAAGGAAAATATAAGGTCTATATCATTGACGAGGTGCACATGCTGTCATCGGGCGCTTTCAACGCGCTCCTGAAGACGCTTGAGGAACCTCCGTCATATGTCATCTTTATACTTGCGACCACCGAAGTCCATAAGATCCCCGTTACGATCCTTTCGCGCTGCCAGCGCTATGACTTTAAGAGGATCACGGTAGATACGATCACCGAGTGTCTGGCCGATCTTATGCGGCAGGAAGGGATCGAGACCGAGGAAAAGGCGCTCCGCTACATCGCGAAGACAGCCGACGGCTCGATGCGTGACGCGCAGAGTCTGCTGGACCAGTGCATCGCGTTCTATCTCGGACAGAAGCTTACCTACGAGAAGGTTCTCGAGGTACTCGGCGCCGTAGATATCGACGTATTCTCGGTATTGCTCAGATACATCCTGAAGGGCAGCGTTGATACATGTCTTTCTCTGCTGGACGACATTGTGATGCAGGGCAGGGAGCTTACCCAGTTCGTGAATGATTTCGCATGGTATCTGAGAAATCTTCTTATCGCAAAAACAGCCGACGATCCGGCGGAGGTGCTGGAATTCTCGGCGGACAATATGCAGCTTCTTCTGAGCGAGGCGGAGGCCATGGAAGAGGGCACGATCATCAGATATATCCGCATTCTCTCGGAACTCTCGAACAGGATCAGATATGCATCCCAGAAGAGACTGATGGTCGAGGTGGAACTGATCAAGATGTGCAGACCCGAGACCGAGGACAGGGACGATACCTTATCCGACAGGATCAGGGTCCTTGAGCAGAAGCTCGAGCACGGAGTGTTCAGGACTGCCGAAGAGCAGGACGCGGACCGTGATGCCGGGGAAGAGGAGCAGGAGCCGCAGGTTCTTGCGAAGCCACTCACCGAAGACATCCGGAAGATCGCGGAGAACTGGAACGCGGTCATTAACAGGCAGTCGCCGCTTATCCGCAATTCGCTGATCACCGCGAAGCCGACGGTAGGAGAGGGAGACAAGCTGAAGATCGTATTTACGAACGATTACGATATGGGCGCGGTGGCCAGGGAAGAACGTCTGACGGATCTGAAAAAGAGCCTTGCGGCCCTGACCGGAAAGGACGTCGAGGTCGAGCTTGAACTCACCGACAAAAATAAAGCAGGCAAGATGATCGACATCACGCAGTTCATTAAGAATATGCCTATAGAATATACGGATTCCGAAGAATAATATTGCAGGAGGTTTTTAAAATGGGTAAAAAAGGCGGATTCCCCGGAGGCGGAATGCCCGGAAGCATGACGAACCTGATGAAGCAGGCTCAGCGCATGCAGAGACAGATGGAAGAAAAGCAGAAGGAACTGGAGACCAAGGAATGGGAGGCCGCTGCCGGCGGCGGAGCCGTTACCGTTAAAGTTTCGGGAAAGAAGGAGATCACATCGATCAAGCTTGCACCCGAGGTTGTAGATCCCGATGACATCGAGATGCTGCAGGACCTTATCATTGCGGCGGCAAACGAAGCATTCCGCAAGATGGAGGAGGAGCAGAACGAGGCGTACGGTTCTCTTGCGGGAGGACTCGGCGGACTCGGAGGACTGGGCGGAGGATTCCCCTTCTGATAGAACATGGAGTATTACAGCGATAAGATAAACAAACTGATTGAAGAACTCGGAAGGCTTCCCGGGGTCGGCCGCAAATCAGCGCAGCGTTTGGCGTTTCACATCCTGAACATGCCGAAGGAACAGGTACAGTCGCTGACCGGCGCGATCACGGAGGCAAAGGAGAATATCCGCTACTGCAAGGAGTGCTTTACGCTGACGGACAGCGATATCTGCCCGATCTGCGCGAGCCCCGGCAGGAACAAGCGGGTGATAATGGTCGTGGAGAACTCCCGCGATCTTGCGGCGTATGAGAAGACCGGCAAATATGACGGAGTGTATCATGTGCTGCACGGTGCGATCTCCCCGATGCTTGGCATCGGGCCTGCCGATATCAGGCTGAAGGAGCTCATGGTCAGGCTGCAGAAGGATGTGGACGAGGTTATCATTTCCACCAACTCCAGTCTTGAAGGCGAGGCGACGGCCATGTATATATCGAAGCTCATTAAGCCTACGGGGATAAAGATCAGCAGGATAGCGACCGGCATACCGGTCGGCGGGGATCTGGAGAACATTGACGAAGTAACATTGCTGCGGGCTCTTGACGGCAGAGTGGAACTGTAGAAAAGGAGAGACAGGTATTTATGGGTGACGAATTATTTGATCAGAATGCGGCAGAAACTACAGAGATCATCGGCGAAGTAAGCGATGCGGTGACTGAAGTGGCAGAGTCTGTCGGGGCGTCGTTTGCGGTGACTGAGGAGGCTCCGGCATTTGAGACTCCGGCTTATGAGGCTCCGGTTTACGAGAATCCGGTTGTTCCGGATTTTGCTCCCGCTCCTTTGGAGACGGGTAATATCCTGAACGCGGGCGCCGAGGTGCTCCGTGAGATCAAGGCGAGAGTACTGGAACTTGACGAACTCAAGGTCAGGGTTTCGGATCTTGCGGAAAAGCAGCAGACGCTGGATAAGGAGATCGGGACAAAGCAGAAATCGATGGATTCCGAGATTTCTTCGGTTCTGACCAAGCGCCGCGCAGAGGTGGAGAAGAGCTTTGACGAGACGATCGAGCAGACCCGCGGCCGTATCAAGAACGTGAAGGCAAAGCGCGACAAGTTCAAGGGAACCAAGGTCGATGAGAGAGTGTCGGCAGAAACAGCCGACCTTAACGAACAGATCAGGGGACTCAAACAGGATGTCCGCGGTATATATTCGCGCGAACATATTTCGAGACTCTTCAATAATAATTATTTCTTTACGATGTTCATGCCCGACGGACTCGGTGATTTCCTTGTGATCCTTTTGTCAGTTGTGATACTTCTCGCTCTCCCGTTCGGAATTTACACATTCCTTCCCGAGACAGTGAAAAAACCGCTAATCCTGGTTGCTGTCTATGCGGGCGTGATCATACTTGCGCTGCTTATCTTTACGCTTATCTTCAAGCTCGTAAAGGAGAAGCATTCCGAAGCCCTCAAGCAGGCTAAGCTTCTTCGCGACAAGATCGACAGGCTCAAAAAGCGCATCAGGAAGATGGAGAAGAGTATCCGCAAGGACAAGGACGAGAGCCAATACGGACTTGAGAAGTACGATGAGGAGCTCAGCGGACTCGAGCATGAGCTTGACGACGTTATCGAGCGCAAGAAGCAGGCTCTTTCGGAGTTTGAGAACACAGCGAAGAAAGATATCACCGAGGAGATTAGGGCGCGCTACGCCGAAGAGCTTGACCGCATGAAGAGCGAAAATGAGGCAGCTTACAGGCAGCAGGCCGAGGCTGAGACGAAGATCAAGTCGCTCTCGCTTGACATTTCCTCGAAGTATGAGACATATCTCGGCAAGGAGAACCTGAGCGTTCCGATGCTCGACAGTCTCCTTGACATCATTGATAAGGGCAATGCGAAGAACGTTGCCGAAGCAATAACCTATTATAAGAATAATCTGACCGGAACAGTATGAGAGAAACAGACGAGAATTACGAAAGCGAATACGAGACGACGAGGCGCCCCCGAAGCAGGGGCGCTGTCGTTGTGATGGCGGTGCTTGCGCTGGGTATCATAGGCGTTATCATCTGGACCGTTGTGATGAAAAAGACGACTTATACCTCGTGGGAGGCCGTGAGCAGGACCGAGAACATCCCGAACGCGCTCTGCATGGAGACTGACGGGGGATATATTCTTTATAACAGCGACGGTGCCGAAGGGCACGATCGCGACGGGCATGTAATCTGGAAGATAAGCTATGACCTGACTTCTCCGATAGCTGCAGTGGGAGGAGATTTTGCCGCGTTTGCCGACAGAGGCGCCAATACCGTGCATGTGACGGACGGCTCAGGCTCGAACAATGTAATCAATGTTTCAGAGAAGATTGCCGATCTTTGTGTGTCGGGACAGGGCAATACAGCTATAAGGACCGACGGCGGAGATTACGATCATATTTATATATATGATTTTTCGGGCAATATGCTCATTGATATAAAGACCGAGGTCCGCAAGTCGGGATTCCCGATTGCGATGGCGCTGTCAAATGACGGGAGTAAGCTGGTCACCTCGTACCTGCAGGCAGGACAGACCCAGGCAGCCTGGGTTACCTTTTATAATTTCGGCGATGTCGGACAGAGCTACGCCGATAAAATAGTAGGAAGCTATTCGTTTGAAGACAGCCTGATCCCCGATGTGAGATTTCTCGGCAATGACCGTGTGCTGATCTCGGATGACAAGCTCAGTGTGCTCTATAAGTTCAGGGAGGTTCCCGAAGAGATAAAGCGCTTCACCGGAGAAGGCGCGACAGCGTCGGTCACCGGGCACGGAAGCTGGTTTGCGATCTCGAAAAAGCAGAACGACGGAATATGTAAGATTACAGTATATAATAATAACGGTCAGGAGACCGCGTCGGTAGAGACCGGGATTGTCTACGATACGATGAATGTCGAAGGCGGCGAGCTGATTCTTTCCGGAGGGGATTCCTGCGTTATATACAGAAAGAACGGCAAGGAGAAATTCAGGTCGAGGCTGAACGGCACTGTCTCGCTTATCATTCCTTCGGGAGCGGACGCCACATATACTGCCGTTGAGGACGGCTTCACAGAGGTTATCCGGCTGAAAACGGGAGAAGATGCAGTTACAGAATAAACCGAAAATTCCGAGCTATATAAGCAACTGAGACAGGAGCGCGGAGTTGTATATACAATAGGCAAAATTCTCTTTCGACTCCGAGCAACAAATGCAGT
>CAMZAI010000004.1 GCA_947304065.1 uncultured Clostridia bacterium
CTGAATTCCTCGATTATCGAGAGTATGAACTGGATCACTCTGCCCGAGAGCACATAGCACAGGAGGATGACCAGCCAAAGTACCAGCATGAGGAATGCCGATACCAGCATCATGCCTATCGCTTTGCCGACTGTGTAATTGTTCAGCACGAGCATCGCGAAGAACAGGATCAGGAACATTCCGATGTAGGCGAGAGTCTGGAAAACACCGTACCAGGACTTCTGCGTCTTTGACATGATGTTCGACAGGAACATCAGCGGAACGTTGATGACGATGAAGGGAGTAAGTGAGATCGCGCTCGCAAAGGTGATCTCCTTTATCTTACTCTCACCGCCCGAGATACTCGTCGCCATGAACGACGCGGGTATCCACGAAACAGGTACTATCAAAAGCTTGACCAGCTCGAACAGCGGGTTGATGTCCGTGTGCTCGATAGAGGCCAGCGGGAAATGCACTACGAACAGGTACGCGATCCTGACAACAAACGCAGCCGCGAATATGATCAGCGGTACCGCCCTGTTTATCCTGTCACGGTTCGTCTTGATGCCTTCGAGCGAATCCATCGGATGCACCATAGCGTAAAAACTGTAGCTGATGCCCGAAAGTACCGTCATCTTCCTGCCCTTGTTGGAAATGAAATCCCAGTAGTTTTTCTTTCCGCGCTTTAAGAACAGTCTGACGAGTATGATCACCGCAGCGATTATCGCAAGCGCGATCATGATGATCAGGAAGAAGTTGGCTCTCAGAACCTCGTATTTGTATTCATCGAAAGCCATTGTGTAGACATCTCTGTCGGCCACGATCTTGGCCTCTTCCATTGCCTCCTTGTACATGCCGCGCTTGTAGTACGCTCTCGCGCTGCCGACATGTGCGAGCGAGTAGTTCTCGTCGATCGAGAGTACCTTCTGCCAGAGCTCGAAGGACTTTTCGTAATAGCCGTTGTTGTAGGCCGATGTAGCCTCATGTATGTAGCCGATGAACTCGGTGGGCTCGAAGACCTGGATGCTGTTGTCGATCTGGTCGAGTACGTAGAGTCTGCCCCTGCTGTCGACATCGATCGCGCTGGGTCTGGTAAAGGTACCGGTCCTCTCGCCGAGTCCGCCGAATGCCACGAGCATCCTGCCGTCCTGGTCGTACTGGTAAACCTTTCCGTTGAGCTGCTCGATGACCGTTACGACTCCGTTGTCATCCACGCAGATATCCGCGAAATAGGGCTCGATGTACATGCCCTCGTCGTTGAAATACTCACCGAACTTGAAGCTTTGTCCCGCAACGACCGCCTTTAACAGCTTATTTTCGATGAAATCCTTGATGGGATTTCTCATTTTGTTTCCGATGGTCTTGTATTTGCGGTAGATGTTCGTACCGATCGAATTGAGCTTCTTGATCTCACCTTCCTCACGCTCCATGCTCGTAGCGTAGATCATGCCGTCCTTGCCGTAGGTCAGGTTGATGTACGAAGCGGCAAGTCTCTTAAGGTGGGAAGCCTTCTGCTTTTCCGAAGCGAACATTCTGAACAGCGCCTCGGATAAACTGTAACCGATATTGGTCTGGCCGTAGTATCCGCGGAAAACGTTGTTTCCGTCTATAGCCATTATATTTTCGCCCTTGACCGAATAGATGTAACCGGTCTGGGAAACGATCAGTTTGGTAGGCGTGAACACATCGCCTGTCTGCAGTTCGCTCTCGGGGTTCGTAAACTCCTCGACGAGCGCTCCGTCCTTGTCCATGTGAACGATACGCTTGTTCTCGGTATCGGCGACGTACATATCTCCGTCGGCGTCCACGAATATGCCCTGAGGATCCGCGAAAGCCTTATCGGGTCCGTAATAGACCGCGACCGCGTTGAATTCCTGATCGAGCTTGACCACACGCTTATTGCCGGAATCCACAACATAGATCATGTCATTGTCGTCAATGAACAGATCCTTGGGCTGTTTGAACGTCAGGTTCTTATCCTGGATACCGCGCAGGTTGTAGATTGTCTCCGCAACCACGTAACATTCCGGAACGGGCTGGCGATAGTTGTCATCACCCGTAACATAGCTGCCGGATCCGGCCGCGACGGCAGACGCGCCCGTCGCCCCGGTGCCGAGCACCATCAGCAGGGCCAGAAGCAGCACCGCAATACGTTTTGATCTTTTCATATCTCCTCCATGCCGCTTAGCCTTTTATTCCGGAATAAGCCATGGTCTCCATGACCTTTCCCTGCATAACCGTGAATATTACGACCGTGGGCAGCGTCATCAGCAGCGTAGCCGCCGACATGGCGCCCGCACGCTGTACCGTCATACCCGCAGCGCCTCCTGCGATCGTCTGGAGCGCGAGAGGCAGGGTCTTCATCGCCTGGCTCGTGATATAGATCAGGGGCGAGAAGTAGTCGTTCCAGTTATTTACGAACGAGAAAACTATCAGTGTGGACCATGCGGGCGCGAGCGCGGGCATGACCATCTTCCAGAATATCTTGAGCTCTCCGGCTCCGTCGATCCTGGCTGCTTCGATCAGCTCATCGGGATACTGCTCTATGAACTGTTTCATCAGGAAGCAGTTATAGGCGACCGCGATGCTCGGCAGTATCATCGCCCAGTAGGTATTGATCAGGTTCAGTCCGTTAACGACCATGTAGCTCGGGATCTTCGTAACATGGGGTGAGAACATCAGCGCTACGAGGATCAGGTTAAATATCAGATTGCCGCCCTTGGGCTTGAACTTAACCAGCGAATACGCCGCGAGCGATGAGACCAGAACGGTCAGCACAACGATCGTGACAGTGATCACAACGCTGTTGAAAGCGTATCTGGTAAAAGGAACCGCCGAGCTGCCGAGCGATATAACGAGGTCGGAAAAGTTCTTTCCTGTCGGGTTCTTAACCGTGAATCTCGGGGGATATAAGTTCAACTCATCCAGCGGCTTGAACGCCGTAACCACAACATATATGAGCGGAAGGGCCGTAAAACATACGAGGGCGAGCATCACGATCAGCAGAAGGGTCTTGCCGAAAGTGATGTGAAGCCATTGTCCCTTGAACCACTTTATCTTTATCATGACAGATACCTCTGAAAATTATTGATCTCACTCGTCCTTTGACGAGAGCGCCTTCATAACTATGCGTCCGAGTATGAAGGTTATCAGGAAGAGCACGACCGCAACCGCGGACGCGTAGCCCATCTGGAATCGTATGAACGCGTAGTCGTACAGATGCGCGACGATCGTATGGGCCGCGTAGTTCGGACTTGGCATGCCGGCTACATTGACCGCGATCTCGAATACTCCGAACGCTCCGGTGATCGAGTTGATCGCGCCGAACAGCAGCTGCGGCTTCATCGCGGGAAGCGTGATGTAGAACAGCTCCTGGAACTTGTTCCTGACTCCGTCTATCGAGCCCGCCTCGTACATGGCACGGTCAACGTTCTGCAGACCGGCAAGGAAAACGAGGAATCCTGTACCCATACTCATCCAGAGCTGGATGATCATGACTACGGTCATGATATAGGTCGGGTCCGTGTTCCAGAGTATCGGCTCATCGATGATACCGTGATTTAAGAGGAAATCATTGATATAACCGTATCTGTCGCCCGAGAAGGCTATCATCCAAACCGTGGACATCGCAACGCTCGAGGTGATCGAGGGCGCATAGAAGGCCAGCGCGAAGAATCTCTTGAACTTCAGCTGGTTGATGACCCACGCCGCAAAGAACGAGAGCAGGTATCCGAGAGGTCCCGTGATCAGCGCGAACTTAACGGTATTCGCGATCGACGTGATGAAAACCTTATCGTCGAGGAACAGCAGCTTGTAGTTGTTAACGCCTACAAAATGCGGCTTCTGCATCATGTTGTAGTCGGTGAAGCTGAGGCCTATGGCCGTTACCACCGGCAGTACTATGAATATCGTGAACAGGATCACAAAGGGAGCCAGAAAGGCGTACCCTACCCAGTTCTTCCGTATAAAACGCTTGAATCTCTCCATCCGGGTACCGGCCAGAGCGGGATTCAAAATGGTCTGTTCGTTAGTCATTTCCGATAACTCCGTATTCTTCCTGTTTCATGATAAGCTCACGGTTGATCTCCTTGACCGCGCTCTCGAGAGCCTCACGGATATCCATACCGCTCATGACCACACTTGTCCATGCATTGGTAAGATGTCTGTTGGTCATATATCCGCCGAGCACGGTCGGGATCTCCTTCGCCCATCTCCACTGCTCCTGAAGTGTTTTGACATCTTCATCATTCCAGGAAAGGCTTAAGAAAGCCTCTTTGTTTGCGGTGTTCCATCTGGCCTCGGCACCGATCATCGCCTCAACTTCTTTTGCGAATCTGGTCTGAACATCGGCGCTTGACCACCACTTAAGGAATTCCCAGCTCTGTTTGGGCTTTTCGCTCTGCCTCATAATGATGTCGCCCAGTTCGGTCAGGCCGCCCGCGGTCCTGTCGATCTCACCGTTCTCATCGATATGTCCGGGCAGCGGGATGATGCCCCATTTACCCGTGATCTCGGGTGCCGCAACGGAAAGCTGCATGTACATATTGAAATCACCGACTCCCAAGGGCATGATTCCCGATCTGAAGTACTGCAGGAAGATCGCTGTCTCGGGGACGCCGTAGTTGGTGAACAGCTCGGTGTATTCCTTAAACGCGGCGTAAGCTTCGGGAGTATCGAGCGCCGATCTTAAACCGCCGTCCTTATAAAACTCTCCGCCCAGCTGATAAAGGAACTGTGTAAAGTCACGTCCGAAGTAGAACTGGAGACCCTGCTGATAGATGGCGGGCAGTACATAATCGTACATATCCTGCCATGTGTTCGGCAGGTCGATGCCGAACTTGTTCAGGATGTCCTTTCTGTAGAACATGACGTTGAAATTCATCGTCTCGGGAAGCGCATATACGCCGCCCATATATTCGTAAGGCGTAAGCGCGGCATCGACAAATCTTTCTCTTACCTCATCGAAGCCTTCCATCTCGGAAAGATCGTAAACCTGATCGCGGATCGCGAACTCTACCGGAGAAGTCGGATCTACGCCGAGCGCCACATCGGGAGCCTTGCCCGAGGTGATTGAGAGCATCAGCGCGTTAACGTTGCCGGCCTTCAGCTGTCCTGCGGGGAGTACGTTAACATTGATCGCTATGCCGGTTTTGGGAGTGAAATCCTCGTCGGCCATTTCCTTGATAACCTCGGCCCACTCGGCTCCTCTCGCGATCCAGACGTTGATCGTATCCGTAACCACAACATCTTCCGCGAGTACGCCTCCGACATTGTCGTAATCCTTCGAGAACGAAACCATGAACTGTCTCATCGTAGCCCCGAACTTCTGGAAGAAGTTCGAAGACCTGCTCGTCCATTCCTCTTCGGGACTGCCCACATAGAAGCTGTCGATGACGAGCGGCACGATCTGCAGCGACTGATACCATTTTGAAAGATTGGTCTGCGAATTCTGCAGATCCCCGACCTTTTTCGCGATGCTGAACGGATTGTCAAGCATCATCTGTATCTGCGCCTTGATCGTAAGGAACTGGTTGGCGATCGAAGGAGTCTTTTCAGCCATTCCTTTGGCGTACTGGTATTTGTACTCCATGCTGTCGCGCAGGTATTCGAGACGTTCCTTCATATCGGGGATCTTATCGAAGAACCTGTAATCGTAGTTCGGGTCGGGTGTGCTGCCGGCGATAAGGTTTATGTCGAGCAGCATATCGGAAAGTACCGTGATGTCTTCCTGAACGGATGTCAGGAGTTCACCGAGATCTCCCATCTTGACCGTCATCGTGAGCCTGTGCACGCCCTTGGTCAGGTAGAAGCTGAAGGGCTCTCCGTTTGCGTCGGACAGGGTCCTGAGCCTCCATGTCGTATCATATTCAAATTTGTATTCTTCAAGCTCGGCAAACGGAACCGCGCCGTCTATCGCTATCCTTCTGAAGGAAGGCATTCCGTCGTTCCACTGCTGCTTTGTATAGAGACCGATCTTGTAGAGACCGTCCGCTGCGACCTCGAACTCCCATGTGATGCTCTGGTTGCCCGTTCTCCAGCGGTATCCGCCCATTACGTTGAGCTTTCTCGAGGTATCCGACATCGGAACCACGAGCGGATCACCGTCATTCTCGCGTCTTAAGGTGGGGTCGTTTTTCTCGACCGCGGTGAGCTCCGCCTGGAAATTGATCGTCTCCGCTGCGGCTGCTGTATATCCTGCCGCACGGTACTCTGCGAGCACTTCCGCGTAAGGCCTGATCTTAACCGGCGCGCATGCCCTGATCTCTGAGATGTACATGCCGGTCTTCATCGTAACGAGTCGTACCTTATGAGAACCCTTTGTGAGATACAGATCAAACTCTCCGGAGGTGATACCCGATGTATCGGAAAGACCTGAGGTCCTCCAGCCGTTTATCGCAACCTGCTTGGGTCTGGTCTCGTCTCCGATGCTGTTTAAGATCGGTTCGCCCTCATCCATAAAGAAGCGGTAGAATACCAGATCTCCGGCCTCGGTGAAGGGATATTTTCCGTCAATATATAACGCGCGTTTTGCCGAATCGGAAACGTTTGTGTCCAGATAGTAATCAAACTCAAGTCTGTAGAGCGCGTCCTCGGGAACATTAAGCTCGAACTCGCAGTACTCGCTCTTTCCCGCCGAGAGGAACGCATCCCTGCCCTCGAAGGAAACCACCGAACCCGCGCCGTTCTCATCGGTGATCGACGCCGCGTCCACCGTGATCGCTTCTCCCTCATAATAAGAGGTGTTCAGTCTGCTCATCGTATCCTTGTAGCTGAATACATCGCTGTCCGCTCCGTATTTCCACTCTACCGGGATGCCCTCAAAGCCGACGTATTTATCCTTAAGCCTGGCGCCCGAAGCAGCGAAAACCTGTGTGTACGGGATCACTGCACCCGAGAACATACAGACAGCCAGTATGAGCGAAATTATTCTCGCGAATTCCCATCTTCTGATCATGGGTCCCTCCGAAACATGAAAACGTATTTGTTGATTTTATTGAAAAATCACTATCTAGATTTTCCTACGATTGGTCAATATGTACAATTCTTTTTTCTTGACATTTGTGCTATATTTTAAATTACAGTGATTCTCATTTTCTTGTTTTCGGCCGATATTTGTATGTGATTTTAATCTTTGTATTATTATTTGACATTTAGACAATTATTGAAGGGAATTTTTTGACATGGATCTGAAGGAACTCAACGACTTTTTTGACGGCTCGACCAGAAATGACTTTTGCGTTATCGTGGTGGAAAAGAAAACGCCCTCCACGGAAAGAGAAAACGCCGCTCTCTCCGAGGATCAGCTGCTCGTATGCAAGAGACAGCTCGACGCGTCCAACCTCAGGTACTTTCTCGACATCAGAGGCTCGGTCATCTACTGCATCCTCAACTATTCGCGCGAGATCTACAGCATCCGCGCGTTCGTCGGCCAGTTCAGGCAGGTTATCTGGAACATCGATACCTCCCAGCATATCTGCGTATACTACTCCGAGGCCCTGGTCGACCACAACGAGATTTTCGACGAGCTGTTCTATATGCTCGGGCAGACCGATTACGGCCTGTTCTGGGGGCGCAGCAGGACCATCACGTCCGCTTTCATGCATATGAGCGACAAACTGGCGGTCACAGCGGCTCCGCCCGATGCCAACCGGCTGCTCTCCTATCTGAAAACGCGAAATTACGACGCCTGCGAGGATATTCTCTTTGATATCTCCCGCACATACACCGACCAGTTCTCCGAGGCCAACGCCTACAGCATCGCTTCCATGCACGCGCAGCTCAATACGATATTCGGCGTGCTCCAGCTGTTTTTTAAGGAAAGAGAGCATCACTGCAGCCTGACCGATATGACTATGCTCGACCTGCTGACCGTTACCAACGGCGCGGCGGGCTTTATCCGCAACGCCATCTCGGATATACGCGAATACGCGTCGGGCTATGCCGACATCGCGATCTCCGAGCGCAAACGGCGCCACATGGAGGACATTATCAGATATATCGAAGAAAACCTGCAGAATGTATCCCTCACCACGCTCTCGACCCATTTCGGTCTCACGCAGGAATACATCAGCAGGCTCTTTAAGACTCAGTATGCGGTTAATTTTTCGGATTATATAAAGCAAAAAAGGCTCGACAGAGCGGTTTTCCTGCTCCGTACGGGCTACGGCGGGACCATCACCGACCTCGCCCGTGATCTCGGCTACCAGAGCCGCTCGTATTTCCAGAACATATTCAAGCAGGAGTACGGCATCACGCCCGATACCTACAGGCTCCGCTACAGAATGAACGACAGGCGGCTGTAAGGCTGCTGTCAGACTTCCCCCGAACCGTTTCCGTCGAAACCGCTGCCGCCATCAGCATCCTCTCCATCGGCATTAATCCCGGAATTCCTCTTCTCCCGAGCGCGTATCCGGTCCTCGGTCTCCTTAAAGAACGGCTCGTAGACCACCGCGTTCAGATATGCGGGCAGGGACAGTCCGAACATGATCAGCAGCGGGAAGAAATTACCCGAGACCAGCAGATACAGGCAGGGAAGTATCAGGAATGCCAGCACCATCACGAGTGTCTTCGGGAATTTGTACAGCGCCGCCCAGAAAGCGTTCCGGAATGTGGTGCCGACAGGGTTCAGGAACCTGCCCTGCATCGGTATCGCATAGAGGAGCGTCGCGAATATCAGGAACAGCGTGAGTATCAGCGGCACGATCATCACCATTGAAAAGGTGTCCCAGTAGATCACGAGCGCCGCGATATCGCCGGCCATGATCAGGAGCAGCGCCAGACAGACGAGGCCGAAGCCCACCGTCTGCTTAAAGTTCAGCTTAAAGTTCTTAAAAAAAGTGGATACCACATTGCCGTCCTCTTTGCGCACGATCTTCAGGCACGTAAAAGCGAGTGCCTTCAGCGCCGGCCCGACCGTGAATACGGGCAGTATCAGCAACAGAGTCAGTAGATTTATCACGAACAGATCCCTTACCAGGAAAATGAATCCCGCCACGGGACCGTCGAAATCAAACATCTTTCCCGGCATAATAAGCATCCTCCAGCTTTTTGAAATCGTCGCGGTAGAGCCCTGTGCCCAGATACGCGGGTACCGCCAGTCCGAAGATAAAGAGTATCGGCCCGAGGAAATAAAAGAAATAGCAGATGATCCACGGGAGCAGGTTCAGGAACAGTTTCAGCAGGGTTTTCCCGATATGCGAGACCGAATATTTAAACGCGTTTTTGACAGTATCGGCGAAGCCCGCCTCAAATTTGGCCATCACTGGGAACAGGAATGTAACCGTGATCGCGAAAAATACTCCGAACGCGATCAGCAGTGCCCTTACAGGGGCCACAAACCAGGCTTCGACCAGTGTTGTCGCGTAGTAATCGGCCAGTCCGAACGCGAGCAGCCCGAGTATCGAAAGAGAGCTCAGTATGCCCAGCTTCAGATTGGCTTTGAAGGCCTTAAAAAAGGATCTCGCCACATAGCTCTCCTCGTTCTTGGACATCTTCAGCACTACCGTATCGAGCGCCGCGAAAGCCGCTCCGAAAGTCACGACCGGCAGGCTGCACAGTATAGTCAGTATATTCAGCAGGATCAGCTGTCCGAGCTTTTCCGTCGCCCGTACGACCGGTCCGTCGTAATCAAATATCTTTCCTTCCATCCGTATCCTCCATGCTCCGTACGCAGCGTCGCTCCCGTCCGTTTACATTTTACGCGGCGTGCGCGCGGAAACGCTAAATGAGCGGTTTTGCACAGAATTATCATCAAGCTGCAAAAAAGTATCAAATTATTTTTTGACCGCTGACCGCTTTCATTTGTTTTTTCTAAATGTTATGCTCACTGATGAAGTATTATAACAGCAAAAGGATGGTAGTTCCATATGTTTTACGAAAAAGCCGAGATTCTTAATATTACGTATCCCGCCGAGGCCGAGGGCTGGCAGAGCGGGGTTTAT
The DNA here is from genome assembly GCA_947304065.1 of uncultured Clostridia bacterium. Lineage (GTDB taxonomy): Bacteria > Bacillota > Clostridia > Lachnospirales > Lachnospiraceae > RUG11977. Next base: position 9,921 of record CAMZAI010000004.1, read on the forward strand.
CATGAAAGAGTACGCAAGAGCGACCCCGTACCGGACATCGACGCGTTATGCGCCCTCAGGAATGCGGACAGCTCCGCGCAGCCCGTCTGCAGCAAGGCGAACGGCGGCCTGCTGATCACCTCAAAGATGTGGACCGAGACCGAGAGCACAGGCTTCGGCATCTATACATATGTCGAGGGCCCCGGCTTCTCATTCGCGACCGGCGTGCGCGACGCCGAATTCACACTGACCGTCTCAAATCCTTCGGATAAGGAGACCAAAGTCAGCTGCTATGCCAACGATATCCTTAAGATCAACGGCGAAGTGCTGCCCGCAGGCGCGTCGGGCATTAAGCTCACCTTCCCGATCTGCTCTGTCGAGGACAATGTCCTGCTGCAGATCTTCGTTCCCACCGATGCAAAGGTTAAGGAAGACGCCGCAGGAAATGCTCTGATCGTCAATGATATCACCTTTGAGTATCTGCCCGAAAAAGCGCCCAAGGCAAAGCCCACACTGTTCCTTGCCTCCGATTCCACGGTCCAGTCCTACGACCAGTTCCACTATCCTCAAGCAGGCTGGGGACAGGTATTCTACAGATTTTTCAATGACGGCAATCTGACCGAGGAACTCATGTCCCCCGATCTGATGTACCCGCAGAATCATATTTACGAGACTCCTCACGCCGATATCGAGAACCGCTCGATAGGTGCCAGAAGCTCCCGCTCCTTCATAAACGAAGGCAAATGGGACCGTCTTCTCTCACGCACGGCGCCCGGCGATTTCTGCTTCATTCAGTGGGGCCACAACGACGCGACCGCAGTCCGTCCGAACAGATATGTGGCTCCCGGCGATTTCGGTTTCTGGCTCAAGAAATATATCCGCTCCTGCCGTGCCCGCAAGGTCGTTCCGGTACTTGTCACCCCGATCGCGCGCAGAAACTGCGACGGTGCGAACGGAACATTCGTGGCTTCGTTCGGAAAATACGCCGATGTAATGCTGGCGCTCGGCGAGACAGAGAATGTACCCGTTATCGACCTTTGCAGGCTTTCGGTTGATTATCTCAACAAGATCGGTCCCGAGGAGTCAAAGCTCATTTACCTCTGGGCCGCTCCCGACGCATATCCCGACAGCGCTTACGCAAACGGCGTATCCGACAATACACACCTTCAGGAATACGGCGCTACGATCTACGCCGGCCTCGTGGCAAAAGCAATAAAGGATTCTTCGAACCCGGAATTCGATCCGATCCGCGGACTCATCAATACCGAATTCCCGATCGAGAAGCCCGCGACCTTCCGTGCTCCGGTCCCTGCCGATTCGACTTCTCCTACCGGCTTTGCTATGCAGGAGCTCCATGTCGAGAACAATGTCGCAAGCTTCCTGCTCATCTTCGACGACGTAAAGGACGCCGTAAAATACCGCGTTTACCGCAAGGGCTCGGTGGACTTCCAGTACTTCCCCCTTCGCGAGGTAACCGCCGAAGAAAAGGCCACATCGCCCGTTATGCCGTTTACGATCCCCGCATCGGATGTCTATGAGATCTACGTCTGCGCGGTATTTGCCGACGGCAGCGAAGGCGCAAAGAGCCGCACGATAGAATTCAGGGCGTGAGGCCGCGTCGCCCCGAAAGGAGCACGGCAGATCAGGCTTGTTTCAGAAAAGGACTATAAACGATGGAAAAACTGATATATGAGAATCCCCTCGCGTGCGAGGCGGATATAAAAGACTTCAGACTTGAGGGAAGTGCAAAGATCACCTTCCCCGACGGCCGCATGCGAATGGAGAACGCGATCTCGGCCGAAGCCGGCCAGAAGGCCAATTACGTGCTCTGGTGCGATCAAAACTTCCCCGACAATATCCGTATCGAATGGGATTTCAGGCCTTTAAAAGAGCCCGGACTTGCGATACTCTTCTTTGCAGCGAAGGGGATCAACGGCAAGGACATCTTCGATCCTTCCGTCGCGCCCCGTACGGGCGAATATCCGCTCTATCACCACGGCGACATAAACGCATTCCATGTGTCCTATTTCAGGCGCAAGGAGCCCGACGAGAGGGCGTTCCATACCTGCAATCTACGCAAGAGCTACGGCTTCTGGCTCGTTAGCCAGGGCGCCGATCCGATACCGGACGCCGACGACTGTAACGGAGATTACCGCCTGTCGCTCATCAAGAAGAAAGATTTCGTCTCCTTCAGTGTGAACGGACTCACGGTCTTTACCTACGAAGATGACGGGAAGACCTACGGAGATTTCCTCACTGACGGACGAATCGGATTCAGACAATTGGCTCCGATGATCGGGGAGTACGCGAATTTACGTGTTTTTTCTCTTGAATAACCTGCAAAAAGCCGTCCCGATTTAGGGGCGGCTTTTCGTCTGTTATTTGTTTAGGATCTCTTTCAGCCCGGCGATCAGCTTGTCAACCTCTTCATCGGTGCCGACCGTGATCCTGAGATAATTATTTATCAGGGGCTTGTTGAAGAAGCGCACGAAGATGTGCTTCTTGCGCAGCTCTTCGAATATTGTCTTCGCAGGTACGCTCTTGTGCGTTGTGAAAATGAAGTTCGCGCTCGAAGGGAAGGTCACAAAGCCGAGGTCTGAAAGCTCTTTTACGAGTCTTTCTCTGGTTTTGAGTATCTTTGCGATGGTTGTTCTGAAATACTCTTCTTCCGCGAGCGACGCCTTGCCGACCTCGATCGAAGGGAAGTTCATCGTGTAGGAGTTTATCGAGTTCTTGACGTCCGAGATCGCCTGTATGAGCTCCTTCGAAGCGATCGCGTAACCGATCCTTAAGCCCGCCATCGAGCGGGATTTCGAGAAGGTCCTGACTACGATGAGGTTGTCGTATTTCCCGGTGAGCTCCAGTACGCTCTCACCGCCGAAATCCACATAGGCTTCGTCGATCACGACAACGTTGTCGGGATTCGCGGCTATGATTTTTTCAATATCTGCAGCCGCCATGGCCATCGATGTGGGCGCGTTGGGGTTCGCGATGACGATACCGCCGTTTTCCTTGCCGATATAGTCATCCGGATCGATCGTGAAATCGGCCTTTAACGGAATCTTGCAATAGGGGACACGGTAGAGCTCTGCCCAGACCTCGTAGAACGAATACGAGATCTCGGGGAAAAACAGCTTCCTGCCGCTGTTGAAGCAGGTCTGGAAAATGACCGCGAGCACATCGTCCGAGCCGACTCCCACAAATACGTTTTCCGGTGATATTCCGTGATATGCGGCCAGCTCGCGTCTTAAAGCTCCGCCGTCTGTCGGGGGATAGAGCTTCAGCCTGCCCGCGGAAAACTCCTCCGCCGCCTTCAAAACCGCAGGCGCGGGCGGATACGGGTTCTCGTTCGTATTGAGCTTGACCATGTCCGCGAAATCGGGCTGGTCGCCCGGTACATACGGATCTATATTTCTGAAATTGTCTTTATTGACCATATTCTTACCTTTCCATTACTCCGCGCAGCACTCAAGGATCACGGATACAGCCTTCGCGAGCACATCCTGCGGGATGTTGAGTGCCGGAAGAAGCCTTACCTTATCCTTCGCGGTGAGCACGAGCACGCCTTTTTCCATGCATGCCTTTGCCACATCCGCAGCGGGCTTTACGGTCTTGATGCCTATCATCAGTCCGAGTCCGGTCACGCCCTCGATGCCGGGCTTCCCCGAAACTGCGGTCCTTACATACTCCGCCTTCTGTTTTACTCCATCAAGGAGCTTTTCGTCAATCCTTTCGATAATGCTGCATGCTGCAGCCGAAGCTACGGGATTGCCTCCGAAGGTCGAACCGTGGTCTCCGAAGCCGAAAACATTCTCAACCTTTTCTCCGAGCAGAGTCGCTCCGATAGGAAGTCCGCCCGCGAGTCCCTTTGCGGTAGAAACGATGTCGGGAGTGATGTCGTAATTCATGTATGCATAGAGCTTTCCGGTCCTGCCGTTTCCGGTCTGAACCTCGTCCACGATCAGCAGGATATCATTTTCCTTGCAAAGCTCATACGCCGCCTTCGCGTAGGCGGGATCGATCGGGATCACACCACCCTCTCCCTGAATGCACTCTATCATCAGCGCAGCGACTTTATTCGATTCGATCGCAGCTTTCAGATCATCGATATTTCCGTTCTCCACGTGGACAAAGCCGGGAGTCAGCGGATTGTAGAGCTCATGGTAATGCTCCTGGCCGGTGGCAGCAAGAGTCGTGAGCGTTCTTCCGTGGAAGCTGTTCTTCAGTGTGATGACCGTCGAATATTCGGGGCCCTTCTTTTCCGCAGCATACTTACGCGCGGCTTTGATCGCGCATTCATTGGCCTCTGCACCCGAATTCGAGAAGAATACCTTCTTCATTCCGGTCTTTTTGCAGAGGAGTTCTGCAAGCTTCGCACAAGGCTCGGTATAGTACAGGTTAGACATATGCTGTACCTTGTCGAGCTGGGCGATAACGGCTGCCTTCCAGGTGTCGTCGCCTATTCCGAACGAGGTAACTCCGATACCGGAGCCCATGTCAATATACTCTTTCCCTGCACTGTCAACAACTACAGAGCCCTTGCCGCTCACTATCTCAACCGGAAACCTGTTGTAAGTTCCCGCGACATATTGCTTATCTTTCCCGATTATCGACATATAAGCCTCCGTTCCTCAAACCCTCTCTGTCTCAGAAGAAACCATGGTGCCGGCACCTTCATCGGTCAGCAGCTCCATCAGTATCGAATGGGGCACTCTTCCGTCCATGATTACCACGTTCCTAACGCCGTATTTGAGTGCATCTATGCAGCACTCCACCTTCGGGATCATACCGCCGCTGATGGTACCGTCCGCATAGAGCTTCTCGGCCTCTTTCGGCGTGATCATCGGAATCAGCGTCGAAGGGTCGTCCTTGTCCTTTAAGATGCCCGCGATATCGGTCATCATTATAAGTCTCTCGGCCTCAAGCGCGCCCGCGATATGAGCGGCCGCCGTGTCGCCGTTAATGTTGTAGGTATTGCCGTCCTTGTCGCAGCCGATCGTGGAAATAACGGGAATGTAGCCCTTCTCCAGAAGGTCTGTAACGGGCTTGATATGGACCTTCGTGATCTCTCCGACATAGCCGAGCGCTTCGTTCTTGACCCTGGCCTCGATAAGCCTGCCGTCCATACCGGAGAGGCCTACAGCCTGACCGCCCTTCATCTCGAGAAGGTTTACGAGAGTCTTGTTGACCTTGCCCGCGAGCACCATCTGTACGATGTCGACGGTCTCCTTGTCGGTCACGCGAAGGCCGTTCACGAACTCGGGCTTCTTGCCGAGCTTGTCCATCAGCTCGTTGATCTCGGGTCCGCCGCCGTGCACGAGCACGATCTTCACGCCGATCAGCCAGAGCAGCACGATATCCTCCATGACCTGCTGCTTGAGGCTCTCGTTGACCATAGCGTTTCCGCCGTATTTTACGACAACGACCTTGCCGTTGTATCTCTTGATGTAGGGAAGGGCCTGTGTGAGGACTTCAGCCCTCTTTGCATTTGTCAGATCTGTTTCCATATTTATCTCCGTTCTCAGGTACGGTAATCTCCGTTGATCTTTACATAATCGTAGGTGAGGTCGCAGCCCCATGCTGTGGCCGAAGCGTCTCCGCTGTTCAGCGCAACCTCTATGTCTATCTCCTTTTCCAGCAGGATCTCCTTTGCGATCTCCTCCGAAAAATCAATGCCTGCGCCGTTCTTGCAAACAGGGATCGTACCCTTTTTGCTCGTAAACGCAACGTCGATCTTATTCACGTCGACATCCGCGCCGCTGTAACCGATCGCGCAGAGCACGCGGCCCCAGTTGGCGTCAGCGCCGAACATCGCAGCCTTGAGTAAGCTCGAACAGATAACAGACTTTGCAACGGTCCTTGCGGTCGCAAGATCGGCCGCTCCGGTGCACTTGCACTCGAGAAGCTTTGTCGCGCCCTCGCCGTCGCCGGCGATCATGCGGCAGAGACCGATATTTACAGTGTTCAGGGCCTTCATAAACTCATCGAAATCCGCGCCCTCGGCCGTGATCTCGGCGTTTCCGGCCATGCCGTTCGCGAGAACCGTCACCATATCGTTGGTCGAAGTATCGCCGTCAATGCTCAGCATATTGAAGGTGCCCGCGATGTCGCCCTTCAGCGCCTTGTTCAGCATTTCAGACGAGATAGCCGCGTCGGTCGTGATGAATACGAGCATCGTCGCCATGTTCGGATGGATCATTCCGCTGCCCTTCGCAATGCCGCCCAGATGGCAGATCTTCCCACCGATCTCGAACTCCACCGCGATCTCCTTCATCACGGTATCGGTGGTCATGATACCCTCGGCCGCCGCCGAGCAGTCGTCCGCGTTCAGGGACGCAACAAGAGCGGGGATGCCGTTCTTAATGGGTTCCAGATCGAGAGGCTGTCCGATAACGCCCGTCGATGCGACAACCACATCCTTCGGGCTGATCTTGAGCGCCTGTCCGAGAGCCTCGCACATTCCCTCCGCGATCTCGATGCCGTTCGCGTTGCAGGTATTGGCGTTACCGCTGTTGCAGATCACAGCCTGCGCGATGCCGTCGGCAATATTGTTCTTTGTAACGGTCAGGGGCGCGCCCTTGACCAGATTTGTCGTATAAACAGCAGCCGCTTTTGCGGGTACCTCGCTGTATATCAGCGCAAGGTCCTTCTTTGTCCTGTTCTTCCTGATACCGCAGTGCACTCCTCCTGCAGAAAAACCTTTTGCGGCACAAATTCCTCCGTTGATCGATTTCATGATGTTCTCTCCGTTTCTATGTTTTTTCATTCGCAATTCGCGACATTTAAACCGGTCGTCTCCCGGACGCCCATGACTATATTCATGTTCTGGATCGCGGCTCCCGAAGCGCCCTTGCCGAGATTGTCGAATCTCGAAACCAGCAGGATACGCTCGTCGTTGCCCGTAACGCTTACTTCCATGTCGTCCCTGCCCGCAAAGGCCGCCGCCGACATGAAGCCTCCCTCTCCGGCCTCTTTTACGAAACGCACGAGACCGCTTCCATTATTGTAATACGAGGAATAAATATCTTCAATGTCCTTTATTGTACCGTTTATCGCATCACCGAACAGCGGGACCGTGACCTCCATTCCCGAATAGAAATCGGCTACGATTGGGCAGAACGCGGGAGCTTTCGCCAGTCCGCACACCTTTACCATCTCGGGCAGATGCTTGTGCTTCTGCGCGATTCCGTACATTCTCGGAGCCCCGAGAAGAGGATCTCTTTCTTCCGCCTCATACTCGGCGATCATCTTTTTGCCGCCGCCCGAATATCCGGTAAGCGAAAATGCTGAGAGCATCTCGTCCTTGGAAACAATGCCTTCCCTGATGAGCGGCGCGACCAGAGCCACAAACCCGCTTGCATGGCATCCGGGATTCGCTATGCGCTTCGAGATTTTTACCTCATCATAGCCCGTAAGCTCCGCAAAGCCGTAGGTCCAGCCATCCGCAGTCCTGTGCGCCGTAGAGGTGTCGATCACGCAGGTATCCGGGTTCGTGATCATGCCGACAGCCTCGACCGCCGCGGCGTCGGGCAGGCACAAAAACGCGATGTCTGCACTATTTAAAGCCTCCGCTCTTGCAGCGCTGTCTTTTCTCAGTTCCTCGCTGAGCTTAATGAGCTCGATATCCTTGCGTCCTTCAAGCCTCTCGTATATCCTGAGTCCGGTCGTCCCGGCGCTTCCGTCGATAAATACTTTTTTCATGCCGTACCCTCTGTATATGTATATATATGTATCCGAATTTTAATAATATGCATTATTATACACTATTATTTGCATATTTCAAGTATATTTTCGCATAAATATTAATTTGCATTTCTGCCAGTTTTTGTACATTTTTAAAGGGCCGCCTCAAAGAGACGGCCCCTGATATAAAATGTATAATTATTTACCGTATTCTTCCGCGAGCGCCTTGAACGCGGGCAGCGATCTTTCGATCATCGCATAGTCCACGCAGTAGGCGATGCGTACATAGCCTGCACAGCCGAATGTCGAACCCGGAACGATGAGCAGTCTGTGCTCCTTTGCCTTTGCGACAAAGGCCTTGTCATCGGGCTCGAAAGCCTTAACAAACAGGTAGAACGCGCCCTCGGGCTTGATGCACTCGTAGCCGTACTCGCTGAGCTTCGAATAGAGAAGCTCCCTGTTGCGGTTATAGATGCCGATATCGACCGAAGCGTCCAGACACTTCGAAACCACAAGCTGCGCTACCGAAGGAGCGTTTACAAAGCCCAGAATTCGGGTAGCTACGCCTGCTGCCGCGAAGATATCCGCGTAGTCGTCGATCTCCGACGGAATAACCAGGTAACCGATACGGTCGCCGGGCAGCGAGAGCGACTTGCTGAAGCTGTAGCCGACAATGGTATTGCGGTAGATCGTAGGGATGTAAGGAACCTCAACGCCGTCAAACGCGAGCTCTCTGTAGGGCTCATCCGAGAGAATGTAGATCGGAGCGCCGAACTCCTTCTGCTTCTTCTCAAGGATCGCCGCGATCTTCTCAAGAGTATCTCTCGAATAAACAACGCCTGTAGGGTTGTTCGGGGAATTGATGATAACGATCCTCGTAAGGGCCGTGATCCTTGCCTCGAATTCGTCGAGCTTGGGCTGGAAGGACGATGTATCGGGTGAGATCTCGATCAGCTTGCCGTCGAAATTGCTCACATAGTTCCTGTATTCGCCGAAGAAAGGAGCAAAGGTGATAACCTCGTCGCCCGCATTGAGCAGGGTCTTCATGATGACGTTCATACCGCCGGCGGCGCCGACCGTCATGATGATATTGCTCTCGGTGAATGCGGTGCCGAAACGGGAATTGATGCTCTTCGCGATCGCGGAGCGCACCTCCTCGTAGCCTGCATTCGACATATAGCCGTGTGTGTAATTTGCGCCGTACGAATCCGGAATGCTCTTTAAAGCTTCCGCAACCTCCTTCGGAGGCTCAACGCTCGGGTTGCCGAGGCTGAAATCATAAACGTTCTCTTTGCCGTAAACGGCAGCCATTTTCTTGCCTTCCTCGAACATCGCGCGGATCGCGGAGCTGTTCTTTACAAGGCTTTCCATCTTTTTGGAGATCATCTTTATTCCCTTTCGGATAAATCACATTATTTTGCGGCGTTAATGAACATATCGTGGATAGCGTTCATCGCCTGCTCGGTGTACTGCTCGTCAATGAGTACGGAGATCTTGATCTCGGATGTGGAGATCATCTGGATGTTGATGCCTGCATCGTAGAGAGCCTCGAACATCTTCGCAGCAACGCCGGCGTTCGAAACCATGCCCGCGCCTACTACGGAAACCTTTGATACATTGCGGTCTACATCGATCTTTTCGCAGATAAGGCTTGTCTGTCTGTGCTGCTCCATAACCGAGAGCGCTTCATCAAGATTGTCGGTCGATACGGTAAAGCTGATATCCTTTGTACCGTCATGTCCTACAGACTGCAGGATAACGTCAACATTGATGTTGTGATGTGCAAGATGATTGAAGAGTTTGAAAGCGACTCCGGGCTGGTCCTGAAGACCGCACACTGCGATGAGCGCGATATTTTTGTCGCAGGCAACACCGCTGACAAGCATTTTTTCCATTTTAGCATTCTCCTTTACTATTGTTCCTTCATTCGTATTCAGACTTGAGCGTACAACAAGCTGTACGCCGTATTTTTTAGCCATTTCGACGGAGCGGTTATGAAGCACTCCCGCACCTAAGGACGCCAGCTCGAGCATCTCGTCGTAAGTGATCTCGCCGAGCTTCTGCGCATCGTGCACGATCCTCGGATCCGCTGTGTATACGCCGTCAACGTCCGTGTAGATCTCGCATTTGTCAGCCTTTAAGACAGCCGCGAGCGCAACCGCCGTGGTATCCGAACCTCCGCGGCCGAGCGTCGTTACATTGTCAAACTTGTCAACGCCCTGGAATCCCGTGATCAGAACGATCTTCCTCGAATCCAGTTCTGCCCTGATCCTCTCAACATCGATGCTCCTGAGTCTCGCATTCGTATAATCCGAGGTCGTATGCATCGCAACCTGGAACGCGTTCAGCGATACAGCGGGGACTCCGAGCTGGGCCATCGCCATCGCCATCAGCGAAACGGATATCTGCTCGCCGACGCTCACCAGCATATCAAGCTCACGCTTCGGAGGGTTCGGGTTGATGTCCTTCGCCTTCGCGATCAGCTCATCGGTAGATTTGCCCATCGCGGAAAGGACTACGACAACGTCATTGCCCTGCTGGTACTCTTCGATACAGCGTTTGGCAACGTTAAAGATGCGTTCCTTGTTTCCGACGGAAGTTCCGCCAAACTTTTTAACTACTAACATGTCTCTTTCTCCTATTTATTTATACTTGAAATCGCAGCGTATTCTGTTAATAACGTGCAGATCCTTTGAAAGTTCTTCAAAATCGGCCTCGCGGATATAATCCGTTACAAAGCCGTACTCGGAAGGAATGCCCGCGTCGACCACTTCGCCGATGCCGAACGCCTTATTGGCCTTGTCTGCCTCTTCGGCGGGAACACGGATAAAGAATCTGAAGCGCATCGTGTCCTTCGGTTCGGGCTTGAGCTTCTTCTCATCCCAGATCGTATCAACGGTCACGCCCTTATGCTTCGCAGCCTGGATCATGTCTGCCACAACGGCGCTCGCGGTCGGGAGCTTGCCGGCTCCGCTTCCGTAGAACATCAGGTCGCCGACCGCATTGCCCTTTACCATGATGGCGTTGAATACGCCGTTGATAAAGTAGAGCTGCGAATTGCTCCTGATCATAACGGGCGCTACCATCGCGTAGGTCTTGCCCGCCTCGCGCTTGGTGAGCGAGAGAAGCTTTATATTGGCCTTAAGCTTCTTCGCATAAGCGATATCGGCCGCCGTGATCTTCGTAATGCCTTCTGTATAAATGTCCTCGCAGTCTATCTGCGCCCTGTTGGCCAGTGAAGCAAGGATAGATGTCTTTCTCGCCGCATCGAGACCTTCGATGTCCGCCGCTGGATTGCGCTCAGCGTAACCGTTTGCCTGAGCCTCGGCAAGCGCCTCGTCGAAATCCATTCCGACATCGCGCATTCGCGTCAGAATATAGTTCGTGGTGCCGTTTACGATACCCCTGATCTCAAGGATCTCATCAGCCGTGAGAGCGTTGTTCAGAGGTCTGATGATCGGGATTCCGCCGCCTACGCTGGCCTCGAAGAAATAACTGCATTTGTGCTCGCGGGCGATCCTCAGCAGCTCGGCTCCGTGCTTCGATACGAGCTCCTTGTTCGAGGTGCAGACTGATTTGCCTGCCTCGAGCGCCGCCTTCGAGAATTCGTACGCGGGATGCTCACCGCCCATAACTTCCGCTACAACCCTTACCTCGGGGTCGTTCAGTATATCGTTAAAATCATGCGTAAGTACTTTCTCAACGTCCTGTCCCGGGAAATCCCGAAGATCAAGGACATACTTTATCTCGAGATGTTCTCCGACTCCCTGCGCAATGTAGTCGGCGTTCATCTTCAATACTTCGTATACGCCCGAGCCTACCGTTCCGTATCCTAAAATCGCAACCTTCATACTTTCCTCCTACTCTCTTCCGAGTATCTTTAATGAGCTGACGCCCCTCTTACGGCCGATCGCGCTCAGAATATCGTTCACGTCTTTCGTGTCCGGCAATATCTCCATGCCGATCGTGATAGCCGCGATACCCCCGATGGGGATAGACTGATGTATCGTGAGGATATTCGCACGGCACTTCGCGATGCAGTCAAGCACCTCCGAAAGCAGTCCGGGCTCATCGTCGAGCTGCATCATGATATTAATGGTCTTTCCGCGGTTGCTCTCATGGAACGGGAAAATGTCGTCCTTATACTTATAGAACGAGCTCCTGCTGATGTCGACCACCGCAGTGGCCTCCTGCACGGTCATGACCTTCTCCGAATCGAGCAGTCTCTTCGCCTCGATAACCTTCAGCAATACCTCGGGCACCGCTTTTTCGCGCACCAGGTAATAGCGTTCACTGCTGTCCATCCGTACCTTCTCCTCCTCTATTATTACTCCCGGGCAAGCAAAAGGCCTGTCTTTATCAGTCATGACAAAAGCAACCTCAATGTATGTCTGTGAAACACATTTGTCCGCAAGTCAAAGAGTATGTTAACACATGCTCCCGATAAAGGCAAGCCCAAGTTTTTATTTTTTTATTAATGCATCAGTTTTTTAACTTCTTCCACGGCCGCATCGATCTGATTGTCATGATCGCGCAGCTCGATATTGATCTTTTCGAGCCCCTCTTCAAGCTCTACGACCACGTCGGGCGTAATGCCTGTTCCGTGGATGCAGACGCCGTTGGGGGTAAAATATCTCGATGAAGTAAGCTTAACGCCCGATCCGTCATACATGATCGGGATTACCGACTGTACAATGCCCTTACCGAAGCTCTGGGTTCCCACTATGACTGCCTTGCCGTAATCCTGAAGCGCGCCGGAGAATATCTCGGAAGCGCTGGCCGAATTGCCGTTTACGATAACTGCGATCGGGATGTCGACCGTATCCGTTGTCTCGGCGTACTCATACGCCTTGCGTCCGTACTTGTCCTCGGTATAAACGAGGAGCGAGCCCTTCGGAAGGATGCGGTCGAGCATGTCGCAGACAATATTGTAAAGTCCGCCGGGATTGTTCCTTATATCCACAACAAGGCCCTTCATGCCCTTCTTCTGAAGGTCGGCGATCGCTGCGCTGAACTGTTCTGCCGTGGTCTCCTCAAATTCGGAAACAAGGATATAGCCGATCTTGTCGTCGAGCATCTTATACGAAACGAATTCTACTTCGATCCTGGCTCTCGTAACGGTAAATGTGATCTCTTCGCCGTCTCTTAAGATCGTGATGTTGACCGTGGTGCCCTCAAGGCCTTTGATCTTTGTGACAACGTCGCTCAAGTCCTCGCCGATCACGCTCTCGCCGTCGACGCCGACGATCTGGTCGCCCGAGCAGAGACCTGCGTTATATGCGGGAGAATTGGTAAAAGGAGTAACGATGGTCATGGCCTTTGTCGTCATGTCCTGACTGATGGTCGCGCCGATGCCGCTGTACACGCCGCTCGAACTCTCGAGCAGTGCCGAATACTCCTCGGGTGAATAATAAACCGAATAGGGATCGCCGAGCGAGGAAACGGCCGCATGGAGCATGGCGTCATACATCGCGTCCATGTCGATCTCGCCGTTGTAATAGTAATCCATGTACTGCAGGATCGTGTCCATCTTCTTATCGAAATCGGACTTGTCCTCAGCGTCGATCACAAGCGGATCCCTGTTTGCGATCGCAGCCGCCGATCCGGCATTTTCAAGGGTTTCGTCCGCTATCGTCTTTGCGGCTTTAAGTCCTTTATAAACGGTATGGTAGAAGAAAAAGCAGCCGACTACCACCAACAGCGTCAGCAGTAATCCGAGTAACAGATTTAAAAGACCTTTTTTCATAATATCTCCAATCAATGATCATTATTCCAGATGCCCTATGTAGGGGTTCGGATCCACATAGGATCCGTTGATCTGCACGCCGAAATGCAGATGCGGTCCGGTAGAAACACCGGTGGATCCGCACAGACCCAGCGTCTGTCCCTGTTTTACGTAATCGCCCACTTCGACCTTTATCTTCGACATATGCAGATATGCGGTGACAAAACCGGGCTGATGCTCGACCTTTACGTAATTGCCCGCGGACGAGCTGTAGGTGGCCGCGATGACCTTACCCGCAAGCACCGAAACGATCGGCGCTCCGAACTCTCCGCCGATGTCCCAGCCCTGGTGATAGGTGGATGCGCCCTTTGTCGGGGCCTTTCTGGGACCGAACTTCGAATATGTCCTGTGATCGCCGGGCAGAGGCCAGATCATCTCATAAGGATCTGTCTCATCGGTCAGGACCACATAATTGATCGCGTCGGGATCGTATATCTTGTTCGTCGTGTTCTGCTTCTGATGCTCGGCGGCACGCTGCTCGGCAAGCCTGCGCTTTTCTTCCTCTTCCCTGAGCTTGTCCTCTTCCGCCTTTCTCTTCGATTCGAGCTCGGCCACTCGCTTCTCTTCCGCATCGAGAATGCTGTCTATCTCTTCTTCCTGTCCGGATATCTGATCGATATAGGTAAAGAGCAGTTCATCCTCGATACCCATCTTCTCGCAGAGTTCCTCGATCTGCGCCGCCTTCAGGTCGTAGAGTTCCTGGACCGTCTGCTGTTCGAGTTCCTCCTGCTCCTGCAGTGTCGAGAGATTGTCCAATGTTGCTTCAAGCACCGACTTCCGGTCCGAAACGATCTCGCAGGTCGTCGCGTAACGCTCCAGGAGGGCGTTGTCGTAAGCCTGTATGCTGGAGACGTATTCCAGCTGGTTCAGTATATCCGCGATGCTTCCCGAATTGAGGATAACGTCCAGATATGTGGTCTCGCCGTTCTCATAAATATATTTTACGCGCGCCTTCATGGTCGCATACTGATCGTCGCGCTGCTTTTCCGCACGCGTCAGATCCTCGACCGCGGTCTTTAAGTCTTCCTCGGTAGCTTCGATCTTCTCCTGAAGCTCGAATATGGTCAGCATTATCTCGTTCAGGCGCAGATCCAGCTCGCTGATGTACGCCTCGATGCTTTCTTTTTCTTTGCCGTATTCGGCAAGGAGCTCCTCGGATCGCTTCTTTGCGTCCTCGAGTTCCTGCTTGCGGGCACGGGCATCCTCGAGCTGTTTGTCGTAGGCGTCCTTTGCCTCTTTTATCTGCTTTTCGTAATCGCTTTTGACTTTGTCAAGCTTGCTCTCGTAATCCGAACCGAAGACGGCCGAAACAGGCGATGTCACGAATATCGCAAGCAGAAGCATTGCCAGGATCCTGTACAGATTCTTTTTCATCAATTGACCTCGATTTTCCTGAGCTGCTTACGCAGTGTAAACCGGCTGCTGATAAATCCGATGCCGATACCGATCGCAAGCGACGCGGGGATCAGAACCTTCATTACCGTTTCAACGTTTAGGAAACTTACCATATTGAACATGGTCGAGAATTTTTCGGCAAGCATGTTCGTGATCCTGATATAAGCCAGCCTGATGATGACCAGAGGTATCACCGCGCCTATTATTCCGATCAGAACGCCCTCGACCACGAAAGGTATCTTGATAAAGAAATTCGAAGCGCCGATCAGCTTCATGATCGATATCTCCTCGCGGCGTACCGAAACGCCGGTCGAAACGGTCATGCCGATCAGGAACGCCGCTACAAAGAGCAGTATCGTGATGATGACCGCGGATCCGATCGTGATCACTTTGTTGAAGCCCGAGAGCGTATCGGCGATGCCTGCGGCGTCATTGCACTTTCGCACTCCCGGAAGGCCCTTAACGAACCTTACGAGCGAGTCCTGCATCGCGACATCGTTCAGGTATACGGTGAACGATGCGCTGTCCTCGAGCGGGTTGTCGTCGCCGAAAGAGGATGCCAGCTCGGGTGAGAGCTTCGTATTCTTATAGTTCTCCCACGCCTGCTCGGCGGAAATATATTCAACCGTATGAACCTCGGCGCGCGTCATGATCTGCGCCCTGATCTCCTCGATCTGCTCATCCGTGATACCCTCGTCAAAGAACACGGTGATGCCGACATTGGTCTCGGCGTTCTTAACTATATATTCAACGTTTGAGAGCATTATGTAAAATACTCCGAACAGGAACAGGCAGGCTGCCATCGTTCCGATAGACGCCAGTGAAAATGTCCTGTTGCGGAATATGCTCTTGATGCCCTGTCCGATACCGTAGAAGAAAGTGCTAATTTTTGGCATGGGAATAGCCCCCCTTCTGGTCTCCGATGATAACACCCTTATTGAGCGTGATGACGCGTTTCTGCATCGCGTCGACGATCTCGCGGTTGTGCGTTACGACAACAACGGTGGTACCCCTGCGGTTGATCTCCTCGAGCAGGTGCATGATCTCCCATGAATTGCGGGGATCGAGATTACCCGTGGGCTCGTCCGCGAGCAGGATCACAGGATTGTTGACCAGAGCGCGCGCCAAGGCGACCCTCTGCTGCTCACCGCCCGAGAGCTCGTCCGGATACGATCTGAGTTTTTCGGAAAGGCCGACAATCGACAGGACTCTGGGCACATCGCGCCTGATCTTGTAGTTGGGTACCTCGAGCACCCTCTGCGCGAACGCCACATTGTCAAATACCGTGCGGTCCTTTAAGAGACGGAAATCCTGGAACACTATGCCGATGCTGCGTCTCAGCTTACAGATGCTGTTCTCGCGCAGTCTCGAGAGTTCCTTTCCCGCCACCATGATATGGCCCTTTGTGGGTGATATTTCCTTTAAGAGGAGCTTGATCAGCGTCGATTTGCCTGAGCCGCTGCTCCCCACGATAAACACGAATTCTCCCTTGCGGATCTCAAGGGAAACGTTCTTCAGGGCGTGCTGCCCCTCGACATAATCCTTGCTGACTTCCTCCAGCAGGATCACCGGCGGCTCGATCTCTTCGCTCTCAGCCCTGTAAAGATCAAATTTATCCGACATTAAATATTCCCCTTATGAACGCAACGAAAGCTCCTACTCCCTTATTCCGATGAGTATGAGCTTCGCTGATCTTTTAATATTCAAGGTTCTCCATATACTTCATGTACTTAACGACCATGAGAGCGATCTTGAAGGTGATCGCGTCCTCGAATACCCTGAGGTCGAGATTCGTCATCTTCTGGAGCTTGTCGAGACGGTAAACCAGCGTATTTCTGTGGATGTAAAGCTGTCTCGAAGTCTCCGAAACGTTCAGGTTGTTCTCGAAGAACTTGTTAATGGTCGAAAGCGTCTCCTCATCGAAATCATCAGGCGACTTTCCGTCAAATATCTCCTTGATGAACATCTTGCACAGCGGCATCGGGAGCTGGTAGATCAGACGGCCGATACCTAAGTTGCTGTATGCGATGACGTTCCTCTCGCAATAGAAGATCTTCCCGACATCGAGCGCCATCTTCGCTTCCTTGTAGGATCTGGAAACGTCCTTTATCTCGCCGACGATCGTGCCGAGCGCCACATGTACCTTTGACATGGCCTCGGTGTTCAGCATGTCGAGGATGACCTTCGCGAGCTTCTCCATATCCTCGTAACCCTCGCCGGGCTTGAGTTCCTTTACCACGATGATGTTCTTCTCATCGACTGCGGTAATGAAGTCCTTTGCCTTGCTGTTGGTAAAGAGGGTTCTCACAGTCTCGAGCGCGTTCGTGTCCTTTTCGGTCTTTGTCTCGATCAGGATAACGACACGTCTGGCCTCTGCGTCGATGTGGAGCTTCTTCGCACGGTTATAGATATCCACGAGAAGGAGGTTGTCGAGCAGGAGGTTCTTGATGAAGTTATCCTTGTCGTAGCGCTCCTTGTAAGCCACGAGCAGGTTCTGGATCTGGAAGGTGACCATCTTGCCGACCATGTATACGTCGTCCGAGTCGCCCTTTACCAGCAGAACGTACTCGAGCTGCTGCTCATCGTAAACCTTGAAGAACTGATAGCCCGACAGCGCCTGGCTGTCCGCGGGCGAATCAACGAATGCCAGCACGGCATCCTCATATTCCTCGGCATTGTTCATGGTGGCCGCAAGAGCCTTACCCTCTGTATCCATCACGCAGATATCGATCCTGGTGATAGCCTTGATGCCTTCT
The DNA here is from genome assembly GCA_947304065.1 of uncultured Clostridia bacterium. Lineage (GTDB taxonomy): Bacteria > Bacillota > Clostridia > Lachnospirales > Lachnospiraceae > RUG11977. The sequence continues at coordinate 27,519 of CAMZAI010000004.1, forward strand.
ACGGTGTTCTGCAAAATCTGATTTGAGATCATGTTAAGCCTTCTCCGTTTCGTAAAAATATCTACACTTATGATAAGTTTAGCACTTTATTCCACAAATGTAAAACAAAAAACTCTCCCGCTTTTAAAATCGATCCCTATGAAAGCAGCATATGCGTGATCCTGCCCATTCCTCCGATCCTGTGCCTTCTCCGTTTTCCGCCTTTGCCCTGATGGTACTAAAAGGCCTTCTGATCGGATTATAATACATTCCCGGGGGATATCGACAAAAAAGAAGACGAGGGCTATACTTAATTCAAAAAAGTGCTTATTCTGCGAAAGGGGGATACCATGAACATCACGACAAAGCAATTTCAGATCCTTACGGATATAGATACGGTCTGGGAACTCATGACCGAAGCATATGATCATGAAGAAACCAACGGGCCCGCGGCTCCGTTCTTCGAGTACGCGGTAACCTCTCCCTGGCACGACCGGGACTATCTGCGCCTGAACCGTTTCTGGCTGGACAACGGCAGACCGGTGGCCTTCGTGTTTTACGAGCAGCCCGTCAACGAGCTGTATTTCGTGCTCAAACCCGGTTACGAAATACTGGCGGGTGAAATGATCGAATATGCCGAAACGGCGTATCCGAAGTTTGAAGATCCGCTGACGCTGGTGCTTTCCGTGGGGCAGAAGGCCCTTATCGAAGCTGCGGAAAGAAAGGGCTACAAATGCGATTATGAGGAAACGGACAGGATATTCGATTTCCGTACCGGGAAGCTCGATTATCCGCTGCCCGCGGGATACCATTTTGTGGACTCGGAGCATTCTGATCCGCTCAAGTCCGCAAAATGCCTTTGGGACGGCTTCAACAGCGAGGAACTCGGCCCGTTCGCAAACTGGGATATTCCCGAAAAGGACGGCGGAAGAACTCCGCACGAACTGTATCAGAATGTGCTCGGAGCCACGATCTCACCCTCGCCTCACTCGACTTATCAGTATACCGTGATAATCGCGGATGAGAACGAGGAATACGTCTGCTTCTCGGGAATGTGGTGGGTTCCGGAAAATAAGCTGGCCTACATGGAGCCGCTGTGTACGGTTCCGTCACATCAGCATAAGGGACTCGCTGCCGCAGCGCTCTCCCGCCACGACAGCGTGCTCCGTCCGCTCGGCGCCGAGATCATGACGGGCGGCGGCAATGATTTCTATCAAAAGATCGGTTACAAGGGCGTTCATATCAGGCGCCACTACACGAAAGCTTAAGACATTCGGAACACAGCATCTTCGGAGGAAGGAACATGAGATACGATCTGAGCGGAAAATGGGAGATAAAGCTCCCCGACGGAAGAATAAAATCGGACGGCTTCCTGCCCGGTTCCCTTGATGAAAACGGCGTCGGCGATCCCGACCGCGTTGCAAAGGCATGGCATCCCGATATAGAGGACCGCAGCGGCGAAGATACCGAGTTTACGGACGTCGATTCCCGCATCACGACCAGGCTTACGAGGCGTTTTACTTATGAGGGACCGGCAGAATTTACAAGGGTTTTTGAATATGATGTCAGGGCGGACAGGAGTTATTGTCTGCATATAGAGCGCACCCGCGCGGCTTCGGCCTTTGTCGACGGCAAAGAGGCGCACCGCATCGCTTACGGGCTCAGCACACCCACTGTTTTTGACGTGACCGGGCTGCTGCGCAAGGGCAGCGTGATCAGACTCGTCACCGACAATACCTACCCCGGCATGCCCTACCGCGACATAACCTTTTCCTCCGCCGCGACCGATGAAACGCAGACCAACTGGAACGGCGCGGTAGGTGAGATATTCATCGAGGAAACCGGACATGCGCGCATTTTGGAGGCCCGTGTACTGCCCGAGATCGGCGGAACGGGTACCGCGGATGTGGTGGTTGAAGCTGCAGACATAGGGGCAGGTGCAGACGAAAGAACCGTCCCCATGTCTGAGCCCGCCCCCAAGTCTGCGATCCTCAGGCTCGAAGGCGCATGTCTTCAGGCTCCCGTCGAAAAAAAACTGCTCCTCTCTCACGATAAGCCGACAGAGATCCGGTTCGATGCCGTTTCATTCTCATCCGAAGCCGCAGGAGCACGCTGGGACGAATATGAGGGCAATCTGCACGAGCTGCGGATCACGCTGTTCACAGGCGGCAAAGCCGCAGACAGCAGGACCGTCCGCTTCGGTCTTCGAACCTTCTCTTACGATGATACCGGACGATTGACACTGAACGGCCGGCGTATATTCCTCAGAAGCGAGGCAAACTGCGGTCTTTTCCCCGAAACAGGCCATCCGCCGATGGACATTGAGAGCTGGACTGCGATCGTAAAGACCTACAAGTCCTACGGAGTCAACTGCATCCGCTTCCACTCCTGGTGCCCGCCCGAGGCCGCTTTCGAGGCTGCAGACAGGCTTGGCGTGATGATCGAGGCCGAGCTCCCGAACTGGAATCCGCGCGACGCTTTTAATGACGTGACCTGCTTTAATTTCTATAAAAACGAACTCACGCAAATAATAAAAACCTACGCGAACCATCCTTCTTTCGTTATGCTGGCGCTCGGCAACGAGCTGCACGCGAGCGACGAGGGCGTGGACAGAATGCACGAGCTCCTGCGGACCGCGCGCGAGCTCGATCCTACACGGCTCTATGCCTGGGGTTCGAACAATTTCTACGGCAATAAAGGCGCCGATCCCGACAGCGATTTCTATACCGGCTCTGATCATTACGGCACGCCCCTGCGCTTTTCGGGCAATAAAGGCGTGATCAACGCCACCGCGCCCAATACGCACAGAGACCTCTCGGCAGTTCTCGGCAGTATCCGCGAAAGCTATAAAAAGCCCGTATATACTTTCGAGGTCGGCCAGTACGAGATCCTGCCCGATATGAAGGAACTGGAGGAATTCAAAGGCGTTACAAGGCCCGACAATCTGACCGTGGTCAACGAGCGCAGAAAAAAGAACGGCATATCCGATGCCGAATGGGAGCGCAGAGTCAACGCAACAGGTGAGATCGCGCTCAAAGCCTACCGCGAAGAGATCGAGGGCGTGCTGCGAACTCCCGGGCTTTCGGGTATCTCCCTGCTCGGATTGCAGGACTTTACCGGCCAGGGTACGGCTCTTGTCGGCATGCTGAATTCCCATCTGCGTCCGAAGCCTTATTCGTTCTCAGATCCCGCGCGCTTCGCGAGATTTTTCACTGACCGCGCTGTACTCGTGCTTTTTGACCGCTATACCTATGAGAACGGTGAGACATTTACCGCGGAGGTAAAAGTTGCGAATTACGGCAAAGAACCGCTTCCTGGCGAGTTTTCATACAGACTCGAAACCGCCCCTTCGCGACGAGGTTATACAAATTCCGCCCCGGCTGCCGGGGCAGTCTCCGGTTCAGCCATCGCGTCGGGATCTTCCGTACCCATATCTGCAAGCAGGCACCGGGGCAGCGCGGAAACAGGCATAAACTCCTGCCCTCCCGGCGAGCTGACCTCGCTCGGCACCTTCAGCATCCCGCTCACCGGCTTTGACCGTGCCCAGAAGCTCATGCTCACCGTAACCGTCGGCAACATCGGCGCCAAGTATCCGATCTGGGTCTACCCGCATGTCGATCCGGCATGCCCCGAAGGCGTATACGAAACCGAAGTTTTCGACGACAGGGCAAAGGATGTCCTCGCGCGCGGCGGCAAAGTCTATGTGACTCCGCACTCCACAAAAGAGGCAATCCCGGATTCAATACAGGCACAGTTCACGACCGATTTCTGGTCGGTCGGAACCTTCCCCGCACAGGAAGGCGCAATGGGCCAGCTCATAAAGAAAGACCATCCCATCTTTAGGGATTTCCCCACAGACGAATGGTCTGATTGGCAGTGGTTCAGAATGGCCTCACAGCGGGCTTTCATCCTGCCCCGTTATATGGATTCGATCATCACGGAAATGGACTGCTATGTGCGGCAGCGTCCGATGGCGCAGCTCTACGAAGCAAGATGCGGCGCGGGCCGCGTACTCTTCTCCTCGATGGGACTGCAGGATCTTCAGGAATATCCCGAAGCACGCATGCTGCTCGACTGCATATACAAATATCTGGGCTCCGAAGATTTCGAGCCGATGCAGGAATTATAATTCAAGGATCATACAGCCACGGGGACGGTTCTTCTGTCCGATGTTACGTCGGGCAGAAGAACCGTCCCCATGGCTGAAATTTTATAGATCTTTTATGGTGACAGGCACCGTTTCCAGCACTGCGAGTCCCTTCCGGCCCAGTTCTGTCATCCTGCGGCAATAATCGTCACTCCTTGCCTGGATGTCGTCCTGGTATACCTCAAGCTCCGGCATCGAAACTGCGAAGAAATCGTATCCGACCTTGTCGAAGCTGTGCTGTTCACCGAAGATTATCA